>JACCRJ010000076.1 GCA_013813615.1 Lautropia sp.
AGACCTGGCCGAAGGAGGTGTCGATCGCACCCGGCGCAATGTCGGCCGTTCGCCGGCTGGCGCCGCTTGCAGGCGATCTCTCCGGCTGGCTGGTCGAGCCGGTGCATTTTCACCTGGCCAAGGATCATCTGGTGCTGCTGGCCGGCGCGGCACATGACCTCGACACGGCGGACGCGGGGCAGCTTTCGGCGTCGATCCTGCCGCTGCTCGAGGAGGCCTCGTTCAAGCTAAGCATCCTGACCCCCAGGGTGTGGTTGCTGTCGCCGCAGGCGCCGTCGCCGCAGGCGCCGTCGCCGCAGGCGCCGCCGGAGCCGCCGGAGCCGTCGCTGCAGCTCGACTGCGCGTCCTCCGACGCAGCCGCCGGCCGCAACGTCGAGGGCTACCTGCCGGAGGGCAGCGATGCGCGGCGATACCGCAAGCTGTTGAACGAAATCCAGATGACCTGGCACGAGCATCCGGTGAACCAGCGCCGCGAACGAGAAGGCCGGCTGGCGATCAACAGCATCTGGCTGAGCGGGCCCGCCGAAGCGCCAGCGCTGGCCGCATGGAAGCGCGCCGTGTCGGAGGGCCGCTACGAGGTCGATGAAAGCCTGCTCGCCGCCCGCCTTGTGGACGACCGCTTCGCCTGGCTCGATGCGATGCAGGCGCTGGACGCCCGGATGCAGGCCTGGCTGGCAGCGGCGGATCCGCCGGCGATCCTGCTCTGCGGCGATACGGCCGTCCGCTGGCTTCAGCGCAGCCAGACCGGCAGGCGCGCAGCCGCCAGGCGAGCCGTCGGCGACGCCATGAATGCGTTCGCGCGCCGGCTCCGAACGCTGGTGCCGGGGCAGTCGGGTGAAGGCCGAGGTCGGACCGGTGGCAGGGCGGCAGCGGTCGACCCGCTCGTGCAGATGTTCTCCGAAGCGCCATGATCGAGCGCCATGACCAAGCGCCATGGCCGAGCGCCATGGCCGAGCGCCTTGACCGAGCCTTGGGCCGATGAAGCTGCACACCCGCACCGTCAACTACCTCGCTCAGCAGCGCCTTGTGCAGGCTGGTCTGCCGCCGCTGCTGGCGCGGCTGCTGGCGGCACGCGGCATCACCTGCTTCGACGACGCACGGCTCGAGTTGACAGGCATGCTGGCGCCCAATCTGCTGAAAGGCATGGATGCCGCCGCCCGGCTGCTCAGTGACACCATCGACCGAAACGAGCCGATCGTCGTGGTCGGGGATTACGACTGCGACGGCGCCACCGCCATCGCGGTGGCCGTGCTCGGCCTGCGCGCCATGGGCGCCCGGGTCGACTACCTCGTGCCGAACCGCTTCGAGAACGGCTACGGCCTGACGCCGGAAGTGGCCGACCTGGCCGCCGCTCATCCGCGGCTCGGCCGCCCCGCCCTGCTGGTTACCGTCGACAACGGCATCGCGTCGGTGACCGGTGTCGATCGCGCGCACGAGCTCGGCATGAAGGTGCTGGTCACCGATCATCATCTTCCCGGAGCCCAACTGCCGTCTGCGGAAGTGATCGTCAATCCCAACCAGGCGGACTGCCGCTTTCCGAGCAAGTGCATCGCCGGCGTCGGCGTGATCTTCTATCTGCTGACGGCGTTGCGGGCGCACCGGCGCGAGCTCGGCAGGTTCGAGGGGCGCGAGCCGTCGCTGGGGCCGCTGCTCGACCTGGTCGCGCTGGGGACCGTCGCCGACGTCGTGCCGCTCGACCGCAACAACCGCATCCTGGTATCTGCCGGGCTGCGGCGCATGCGCGCTGGCTGCTGCCGCCCGGGCATCTCGGCGCTGCTGCAGGTCGCGCGCCGGTCCGCTCGCAGCATCAGCGCGGCCGATCTCGGCTTCGCGATCGGTCCGAGGCTCAATGCGGCGGGGCGCCTGTCCGACATGTCGATCGGCGTCGAGTGCCTGCTGGCGGAGGACTTCGGCCGGGCGTTGGAATTGGCCGAGCAGCTCGATGGCATCAACAGCGAGCGCCGCGCCATCGAAGAAACCATGCGCGAGCAGGCGGTCAACCTGCTGTGCGACGTCAAGCCGGACCGGCTCGCGCTGGTGGTCCATGACGCCGGCTGGCACCACGGTGTCATCGGCCTGGTGGCCTCGAGGATCAAGGACCTGCACCACCGCCCCTGCATCGCGCTGGCGCCGGAGAACGAAGAGATCCTGCGCGGCTCCGGACGCTCGATCCCCGGCGTGCACCTGCGCGACGTGCTGGACCTGGTGGAGAAGCGCAACCCCGGGATGCTGCTCAAGTTCGGCGGCCACGCGATGGCTGCCGGCCTGTCGATGCGGCGCCGCGACCTCGCGGCCTTCGAAGCCGCCTTCGAAGACGCGGTCGCCAAGCTGGCGGACCCGGAGTCGTTCAGCCCGAGCCTGATCACCGACGGCCCGCTGGAAGGCGCCGAAATGTCGCTCGAGATCATCGAGCAGATCGATTCGCAGATATGGGGCCAAGGTTTTGCCCAGCCGCTCTTCTCCGGCCGCTTCACCATTCTTTCCCAACGTCTGATCAAGGACCGCCACATGAAGCTGGAACTCGCGCCGGAATCGGAGCCGCGCCAGCGGCTGAAGGCGATATTCTTCGGCCGCGCCCAGGCGCTGCCGCGGCAGGCCGTACTGGCCTATCGGCTGCAGCGGGAGGAATACCAGGGCCTGGCCGGGGTGTGCCTGCAGGTCGAGCATGTCCTGAGTGAACTGACGGCGCCTGCTGCATGAGCCGGTCCTGCCAGATCGGCCGCCGGTCGCGCGCTGTCGCGGCTGCAGTGGCGCT
>JACCRJ010000079.1 GCA_013813615.1 Lautropia sp.
GCAGCTCTATGAATCGATCGAGCGGCCCAAGGATGCGGCGCTGCAGTTCCAGCTGGCCGCGCGGCTGGCCCTCGGCGAGCATCCGCCGCTGCCGGCTGCGGCGGTGCCGGGTTCGCTCGGCGCTGCCGGATCGGCGCCTCTCGCCTCGACCTTCGCGGCGGCGTCTGCCGGGGCTGGCATCGCCACCGCCCCTGGTGGCGCGAAGGCTGCTGCACTGGACGCCGGCTCATCGGCAGGTGACGGCTCGTCGGCGGCCCTGTCGACCGAAGGCGGTATCGTTCCGGCGGTCGCACGCCCGGACCGGCAGAACCTTCACGATCGGCTGCCGGCGGCCGGCGCAGCCCTTACAGCTCCGCCGCCGCCCGCGGCTTCAGACGCATCGGCCCCCGTCGACTTCCAGACAGACGCCGGTGATGAATTCGGACTCGTCGGCCGCAAGGAATAGCGCGGCGTTGGCGATGTCCCGGGGCTGAGACAGGCGGCCCAGCGGAATCGAGGCGACGAACTTCTCGCGCATCTGGGGCGTGTCCTGACCCATGAAGGTCGCGAGCAGCGGCGTCTCCCCAGCCACCGGGTTGATGCAGTTCACACGGATCCTGTCGGGCGCCAGCTCCACTGCCATCGTCTTCGAAATGATGATCAGCGCGCCCTTGCTGCCGTTGTACCAGACGAGGCCCGGTCGCGGCCGCACCCCCGCGGTCGAGGCGATGTTGATGAAGTTGCCGACGCCTTGCTTGCGGAAGTAGGGAACATAGTGCCGGGCACTCCAGTAGACGCCCTTCACGTTGATCGCGAACACGCGGTCGTAGTCGGCTTCGGTGACGTCGAGCATCGGCTGGTTGCGGTGCGAGACGCCGGCGTTGTTCACGACGATGTCGACCTGGCCGAAGTGCTGCAGCGCCGCCGCCAGCATGGCCCCGGTGTCCGCATCCCTGGACACGTCCCCATGCACATACGCGGCTCTTCCACCTGCGTCCCGGATGGCTGCCGCCACCCGCTCGCCGTTCTCGTCGTTCACGTCGTTGACGACGACCGCAGCGCCTTCAGCTGCAAAGCGTGCCGCGATGCCGGCGCCGAAGCCGGAACCGGCGCCAGTGACGACCGCTACCTTGTTTTCGAGTCTCATTGCTGATCCTGGTTTGCTGTTTTCAATCGATGGTGGCTGCAGGCGACGGGTCAGCCGTGATGGATCGCTACCGTCTTCAGGCAGGTGAAGCCGTAAAGGGCCTCGAAGCCCTTCTCGCGCCCGTAACCGCTATGCTTGACGCCGCCGAAGGGGAGCTCGACGCCGCCCCCCGCGCCGTAGTTGTTGATGAAGACCTGGCCGCTCTGGATCCGGCGTGCAAGCCGCAGCTGGCGCCCGCCATCGCGGGTCCAGACGCCGGCGACCAGCCCATACGGGGTGGCGTTGGCAAGGCTCACCGCCTCAGCCTCGTCCTGGAACGACTGCACCGCCAGTACCGGGCCGAAGACTTCCTCCGTGATCAGCCGGTGCTCCGACGGCAACTCCGCCAGCAGGACCGGCTTCTGGTAGAAGCCTCCGGCGGGGGCCTGCGCTGCAATCGAACCTTCGGCCGCTACCCTGGCGCCGGTGGCCAATCCGTCTTCCAGCAGCAGGGCGACACGCTGGTGCTGCCGCGCGGAAATGAGCGGACCGAGGTCCAGATCCTGGAGGCCCGGTCCGGCCACCAGCGCGGAGAAGCGCTGCGCGAGCTGGCGCGTCACTTCGGCGGCGATGCTCTTCTCCACCAGCACCCGGCTGCCGGCCGAGCAGGTCTGTCCGCCGTTCTGGATGATGGCTCCGACCAACACCGGCAGCGCCGCCTCCAGGTCCGCGTCGGCGAAGACGAGCTGAGGCGACTTGCCGCCCAGCTCCAAGGTCACTGGACAATGATGGGCAGCGGCGGCCTGGGCGACCAGGGTGCCGGTCGCGGTGGAGCCGGTGAAGGAGACGTGGTCGATGCCGGGGTGTGCGGCGAGCGCGGCGCCGGCTTCTGTGCCGAGGCCGGTGACGATGTTGAGCACGCCCTCCGGCAGCCCGGCTTCCGCGGCGAGTTCCGCTGCCCGCAACAGCGACAGGCAGGCGTCTTCGGCCGGCTTCACCACGCAGGCGTTGCCCGCCGCCAGGGCGGCGCCGACGGAACGGCCGAATATCTGCATCGGGTAGTTCCACGGCACGATATGGCCGGTGACGCCGTGCGGCTCGCGGATCGTCAGGACGGTGTAGCCTTCCTGGTAGGGAATGGTCTGGCCGTGGAGCTTGTCGGCCGCCCCGGCGTAGAACTCGAAATAGCGCGCGAGCGCGGTCGCATCGCCGCGGGCCTGGCGCATCGGCTTGCCTGTGTCCAGGCATTCCAGGCGCGCGAGTTCTTCCGCATGGTCCGCGACGATCTGCGACCAGCGGTAGAGGATCCTGCTGCGCTCGAGCGCCGAGGTGGCGCGCCAGACCTTTTCATAAGCGGCGCGGGCAGCGCAAACCGCGCTGTCGATGTCCGCCGCGGTGCCGCGGGCGAGCGTGCCAAGGCTCTCGCCGCTGGACGGGTCGATCACCTCGATCGTCTGCCCGCCACTGGCGGGACGGGTCCGGTTGTTGATGAAATGCTGGTGGTGGCGTACTGCTTGTGTCACGGCGTGCTCCTTTGGCTAACTGCGCTCGATGCCCCCGAGCCTCCTTATAATGATTGCATGAATCTAGACAGAGTCGGCCCGGGCCGCGACCTCCCGAACGAGTTCAACGTCATCATCGAAATACCGATGAACGCCGACCCCATCAAGTACGAGGTCGACAAGGAAACCGGGGCACTGTTCGTGGACCGGTTCATGATGACGGCCATGCACTACCCCTGCAACTACGGCTACATCCCCCATACCGTCGCCGACGACGGCGATCCGGTGGACGTGCTGGTGGTGACGCCGCATCCGGTGACGGTCGGCGCCGTCATCCGCTGCCGCGCGCTCGGGCTGCTGAAGATGGACGACGAGGCCGGTGGCGACTCGAAGCTGCTTGCCGTGCCGATCGACAAGGTGTTGCCGATCTACCGGCACTGGCGCAAGGCGACGGACCTCGCCCCGGAGCGGCTTTCCCAGATCCAGCACTTCTTCGAGCACTACAAGGACCTGGAGCCGGGAAAGTGGGTCAAGGTCCTCGGCTGGGGTGGCCCGGAAGACGCCGCCATTGAAATCATGACCGGCATCCAGCGTTTTCAGGAGACCACGCCCCGGCCGATGTTTTAGCCGCGCAGCGGGTTCCGCTCGCGCAATTCGTCCAGGTAGCCGTCGATGCCGCCGGACTCCCGTTCCAGGTAGCGCGCGATCGCGTCGTTGAACGCCGGATGCGCCAGCCAGTGGAATGAGTTGGTCTGCACCGGCAGGAAGCCTCTCGCCATCTTGTGCTCGCCCTGAGCGCCCCCTTCGAAACGCGACAGCTTCTGCGCGATCGCCCACTCCATCGGCGCGTAGTAGCTCGCTTCGAAGTGCAGGCAGGAGATATATTCGACCGCGCCCCAGTAGCGGCCGTAGATCGCCGACCGGTCATGAATCAGCAGGCTGGCGGCAACCCGCCGGCGCCGGGCGCCTTCCTCGGCGACGAACATCACCAGGTGCTCCGGCATCGACTGTCCTACCAGGCTGAAGAAGTCCCGCTGCAGGTAAGGCGTGGAGTGGTGCATGGCGTAGGTCATCGCGTAGCAACGGTAGAAAAAGTCCCAGTCGGCTTCGGTGATCTCGTCGCCCGTCACTACCTTCATCCGGATGCCGGCCTCTCGGACCTTGCGGCGCTCCGCCATCAGCTTCTTGCGCTTGGGCTGCGTCAGATGGGTGAGGAATTCATCGAAGCTGCCGTAGCCCGGGTTCTGCCAATGGAACTGCACCCCCTTGCGCTCGAGCATCGACTGCGACTCGAGCGCCGCGGAATCCGCGGCATCCGGAAACAGCACGTGCACCGAAGACCATTGCAACTGCTGAGCCGCGACGATCAGCGCGCCAGCCAGCGCCGCTCGGGCCTCGTCGTCGACTGCCAGCAGCCGTGGGCCGGGCACCGGTGTGAACGGC
>JACCRJ010000133.1 GCA_013813615.1 Lautropia sp.
CGGAGCGTAGCGAGCGCGGGGATCGGCCGGAACGGGGCGGCCGCGGCAGGGACCGGCCTCCTCGCGAGGAGGGTCCGCGGAGTCGAAGCAACGGTGCCGGCGCCGGCAGCAGCCTGAATGCGGATCCGACGCAGCCGCGCGATCCAGCCCTTGAAGGGTCCGAGGTAGCCACGTCGGAAGCGGCCGGCGAACGCGCTGGCCGGGCGCCGCGCCGTCGCAATGAGCGAGTCGGCGAACGGCCTACCGACCGCCCCGGTGAGGGTAGCGATGATCGGCCGGCAGGTCGCACCCGCAGACCCGCCGAAACTGAAGAGCGGCCGGACGATCAGGCAGCTGCAGCCGGCGGTGGCGGTTTTGGCGACGAGGCGACGCAAGAGCCCATGGCTCAGCAGGTAGGAGATCCCCCGTTGGGCGACCAGGCGTTGGGCGACCAGGCGTTGGCTGACGGCGAACACCGCGGCCGTCGTCGTCGCCGCGGTCGTCGCGACCGCAGTGACGAGCGCGGCGGGGATCCGTCCGAGCAGCGCCCCCAGGACGGTGTCGACGCGGTTGATGCTGCCGCGCAAAAAGGCACCCTGCCGGTAGAGGCCCAGGCCGCACCGGTGGGGACGGCAAGCGCGACACCGGCGGAAACCCCCGCCGCTTCCGCCACCCGCGATCTGTTCCAGACACCCGCCGATGCAGCAGTGCAGGCCCAGGCCCCGGCAGCCGATGTTCTGCCCGCCGAAGCACGGCCGGTTCGAGCCGAGCGCATGACTGCCTCGGCGCCTCCGGCCGCCTCGCGTGCAGTCCCGACGGCATCGGAGTTCGAGTTGCCGAGGTCGGCGATACCGGCGTCGACGCCCGAGGTGCAAGCTCCGCCTTCGGTCTCGCGGAAACCGCAGGTTCAGGAGCCGGTAGCGCCGCCGCAGGCGGCGGCCCTCGCGCCGGTTGTGTTGCCGACGGAGGAGTTGACGTCGGTGGTCGCTTCTGCCGGCCTGGAATGGGTGCAGACGACGCATGCTGCTATCGACTCCCCATCGGCGGAAGTGGCACCCGCCGCGTCCCGGCCACGACGCCAGCGCAAGCCTAAGCAGCCGGTGGTGGCGGAGCCGTTGCAGCAGGTCGAGACGCAGGACGGCGTCGAGGACAACCTCTGAGGTCCGAGAAGGAGAAGATGCTCGCCGGCGAGCTGTACGATCCTCTGGATCAACAACTCGCCGCCGAACGCGGGTCGGCCCGCGTGCTTTGCAGGCGGCTGAACGCGAGTGGCGAGGAAGAAACGGAGGAGCGGGCGCGCCTCTTGAACGAGCTGTTCGGCGCTGCGACCGATGCGTGGATTCAACCACCCTTCTACTGCGACTACGGCACCAACATCAGCCTCGGCCAGAAGGTGTTTTTCAACTTCAACTGCGTGGTGCTGGACGTGGCGCGTGTCGCCATCGGCGACCACGTCCTGTTAGGACCGGCCGTCCAGATCTACACCGCGTCGCATCCGATGCAAGCGGCGCAGCGCCGGGTGGGGCTGGAGTGCGCACTGCCGATCGTGATCGGCGACGACGTCTGGGTGGGCGGCGCGGCGATCATCTGCCCAGGCGTCACCATCGGCGCCCGATCGATCATCGGTGCGGGCAGCGTCGTGACCAACGAGATCCCGGAAGACGTGCTTGCCGCAGGCAACCCCTGCAGGGTGATCCGCACGCTAAAGGAAATGAAACCCGTTACAACGAATCCGGCTGGCCCGTAGGCGTTGCCGCGGATTCTCGTCCGGGGGTGTGCTCGCAGCGAGTGCTGTCGCGGCCGGCGGCTACTTGGCCTGCCGTTCCTTGTAGTTGGCCACCGCCTTGTCCTGGTAGCGACCGAGGTTCTCCGCTTCCTTCTTGACGGCAGCCGCAGCCTTGGCGGCCACCTCCTGCGCCTGGGCCTTCGATTCCGGGGTTTCGGGCGGCACCGGCAGCTTGGCTGCGGTGGTCCCCGCCGCCCCTGCCAGCGCGACGGCTACCAGCAGTCCGGGGAACAGCGAAGTCAGTCTCTTCATGAATCTCTCCTGTAGCTGAACGACGCGCCGCTGCCGTCAGGCCGGCTGCTGTCCTTCGGGGCGGTCCGCTGCGCCGGCCGGCGTGCCACGTTCGGCGGTAACGCGACCGGCCTTCACGTCGTTATACCAGTACTCGTGATGCTCCCGGGCCCATGCCTCGTCGACCCGACCGGTGCGCATCGCCTTGAAGGCACCTTCCATGCCGAGGGTGCCCATGTAGATGTGGCCCATCGCGCCGAGGATGAACAGCACCGCGGCAATCGCGTGCCACGTCCAGGCCAGTTGCATCTGGCCGCGCGTCTGCTGAAAGTTGGGGAAGTCCAGGATGAAGCCGGTGATGGTCATGATGATGCCGAGCAGCGTCAGGCCGCCCCAGAACCATATCTTCTCCCCTGCGTTGAACCGGCCGGTCGGAATGTGAGCGTTGCGGCTGAAGAGTCCGCCGAACCGGGTGATCCAGTCCATGTCTCCCTTCTGCGGGAAGTTGTCCTTCACGAACAGGATGAAGGTGACGATGATCGAAAGCGAGAAGACCGGGCCGATGAAGTTATGCAGGCTCTTGCTGATGTTCGCCAACACCGCAAAGGCGCTGTAACCGAACACCGGCAGCACGACATGCTTGCCGAAGAGCATCAGCATTCCACTGATGGCGAGGATCACAAAAGTGATGGCGGTGCTCCAGTGCGCCAGGCGCTCCACTACGCTGAACCGTTCGATCATGCGACCCGTCGGCGCGCTGGACAGCCGCATAGTGCCGCGGATCAGATAGAAGGCGATGACGATGATCAGCATCGCGACCAGCGTCCATCCGCCCCACTGCGTAATGGGACCGTTGCGCAACTGGCGCCATCCCTCGCCCGCAGGCTGGATCAGCACCCCGCCCTCGTTGGCCGGCAGCGTCGTGAAGTGCGATTGGGTCGAATTCACCGCCCGCCATACCGGGGCATTGTTCCCCGGCTGTTTCACCTGGCGCTCGGCCTGCGTGTCCGGGCCTTCGGAAGGATGGTCGAAGATGTTGGACGATTGCGGACCGCCGGCAGGCGCCGGCTGGGCCAGCACGGACTGCGCCGGCGCGAGCAACAGCATCAGCGCGGCCACCGCCAGCAAGGACAGCAAGCTGAACAAAGCGGTCCGCGACGATCGATAGGCATGGTGCCTCTCGGACATGATGATTCTCCTGGTTGCCGCGGACAAGCTGCCGCCGCCCCTCATTGCCAAACCGCCCCGGATACTACTTCGTCGTGGACGAGCCGATCCGGACGTATTCGTTCTGTCCGAGCGTGCGCTGCTTCAGGGCTTCCTCATAGGTGGCCTGGTTGCCTTTCGCGTATCCGGCCGCCGTGAAGCGGGTTGGCTCGGCATCCCAGGGCTTGGTGTCCCTTGTGACGGTCTTGCCCACTTCCCGTGTCTGCGGATCCTGCGGCTTCTCGGCGCAACCGGCCAGCAGCAGCGCGGCCGCCAGGGCACCCAGGACCGCGGCGATCGGGTTGGACAGCCAGCGGGACTGAGCTGAAGCTCGACGGTGGCGGCGCATCTCAGTTCTTCCGGGTAGGTTGTTGCTGAGGAGTCTGCGGCGCAGGGCCATAGGCAGTGCCCCAGCCCCATACCTCGGCGCCCTTGCCCCGCTGCACGACCCGGTTGCGGTAGATGTCCGCGAGCACGTCGCCGTCGCCGCCCAGGAGCGCCTTGGTGGAACACATCTCGGCACAGGCAGGAAGCTTGCCTTCGGCCAGCCGGTTGCGTCCGTACTTCTTGAACTCCGCGTCGCTGTTGTCGGCTTCGGGGCCCCCGGCGCAGAACGTGCACTTGTCCATCTTGCCGCGCATGCCGAAGGCGCCCGCTTGCGGAAACTGCGGCGCGCCGAATGGGCAGGCATAGAAGCAATAGCCGCAGCCGATGCACAGGTCCTTGTCGTGCAGCACCACACCCTGGTCGGTGCGATAGAAGCAGTCCACCGGGCAGACGGCCATGCACGGCGCATCCGAGCAGTGCATGCAGGCAACCGAGATGGAACGCTCGCCGGGAACGCCGTCGTTGAGCGTCACCACGCGACGCCGGTTCACGCCCCAGGGTACGTCGTGCTCCTGCTTGCAGGCAGTGACGCAGCCGTTGCATTCGATGCAACGCTCAGCGTCGCATATGAATTTCATTCGTGCCATCGAAGTCTCCTAGCTGTCGTCTTGTCAGACGAACTTTTCAATGCGACAGATCGTCGTCTTGGATTCCTGCATCATCGTCACCGAGTCGTAGCCATAGGTAGTCGCCGTGTTGACGGATTCGCCCCGCACGACCGGCGCGGCGCCGGTGGGGTAGTTCTCGAGCAGATCCTTGCCCTGGAACCAGCCGGCGAAGTGGAACGGCATGAAGGCAGTGTCGGGCCCGACCCGTTCGGTGACCTGCGCCTTGACCTTCAGGGTTGCCCCGGTCGGAGTCTTCAGCCAGACATAGTCGCCGTCGCGCACGTTGACATCTGCCGCTACCTTGGGATTGATCTCTACGAAGGCGTGCTGCTGCAGTTCCGCCAGCCAGGGGTTGGAGCGAGTCTCGTCGCCGCCGCCTTCGTACTCCACCAGACGGCCCGACGTGAGGATGATCGGGAACTTCTCGTGGAGCTTGTCGGCGACGTTCTTGTCCTGCAGCGACTTGTAGAGCGTCGGCAGGCGCCAGAAGGTCTTCTTGTCGTCGTGCGTCGGGTACTTGGCGACCAGGGCAGGACGGGTCCCATAGAGCGGTTCCCGGTGCAGCGGAACCGGATCCGGGAAGTTCCAGACCACCGCCCGTGCCTTGGCGTTGCCGAAGGGATGGCAGCCGTGCTTCATCGCCACCCGCTGGATGCCGCCCGACAGGTCGGTCTTCCAGTTCTTGCCTTCTGCGGCCTTGGCTTCTCCTTCCGTCAATTCCGACCACCAACCCAGCTTCTTCAGGAAGATATGGTCGAATTCCGGATACCCGGTGGTGATGTCGGCACCGACCGAATGCGAGCCATCCTCCGCCAGCAGCGACACGCCGTCGCGCTCCACGCCGAAGTTGGCGCGGAAATTACCCCCGCCGTCCATCACGTGGCGGGTGGTGTCATAGAGGTTGGGCGAGCCCGGATGCTTGATGGCAGCGGTGCCGTAGCAGGGCCACGGCAGGCCGAAGTAGTCACCGGTGAGGTCGTAGCCGGTCTCGGCATCCTTGCCGCCGCGTGCGCGCAAGGTCTTCACGTCGAAGACATGCATGTTGCGCATGTGCGCCTTCAGGCGGTCGGGCGACTGGCCGGTGTACCCGATCGTCCAGGTGCCGCGGTTGATTTCCAGCAGCACCGACTCCACCTCCGGCTCCTTCCAGTCGATGCCGTGCTTGTTGAAGGTGAGCATCTTGTAGTTCTTGCCGAACGGCTCGCCGAATCCGAGCTTGTCGGCGAAGGCCTGCATCAGCGTGTGGTCGGGCATCGATTCCCAAAGCGGTTCGATGACCTTCTGGCGCCACTGGATGGAACGGTTCGACGCGGTCACCGAACCGGAGCATTCGAACTGCGTCGCCGCGGGCAGCAGGTACACCTCGCGGTTCGGATTGAGGTCTCCGGAGGCGCTGGGCATCGCCGCCAAGGCGGCCGTGGCGGAGGGGTAAGGATCGATGACCACCAGCAGGTCGAGCTTGTCGAAAGCCTTCTTCATTTCCAAGCCGCGCGTCTGGGAGTTGGGCGCATGGCCCCAGAAAACCATTGATTTCACGTTGGTCGGCTGGTCGATCAGGTCCTCTTTCTCCAGGACGGCGTCGATCCAGCGCGACACCGTGGTGCCGGGCTTGGTCATCATTCCCGGCGTGAACTGCGACTTCAGCCACTCGTAGTCCGTGCCCCAGACGGTGCACCAGTGCTTCCACGAGCCGTCTGCGATGCCGTAGTAACCCGGCAGGGAGTCGGGGTTGGGCCCGACGTCGGTTGCCCCCTGGACGTTGTCGTGGCCGCGGAAGATATTGGCGCCGCCGCCGGGAACACCGATATTGCCCAGTGCCAGCTGCACGATGCAGGAGGCGCGAACCATGGCATTGCCGATGGTGTGCTGGGTCTGCCCCATGCACCAGACGAGTGTCGAGGGCCGGTTCTTGGCCATCATCTCCGCCACTTTGTACATCTGCGCCTCGAGGACGCCGCAGGCTTCCGTCACCTTGTCCGGCGTCCAGTTCGCCATGACGTTCTCGCGGACCTTGTCCATGCCGTAGACACGATCGTTGATGTACTTCTTGTCTTCCCAGCCGTTGTTGAAGATGTGG
>JACCRJ010000093.1 GCA_013813615.1 Lautropia sp.
AGCTTCTTCGGGATCGGCAGCTGGCCCCATTCCGGCATGCCCGGCGCACCCTGTGGGCCGGCGCTTTTCAGCACGATCACGGACCCTTCGTCGATCTCCAGGTCCGGCGCGTCGATGCGTGCCGCCATGTCCTCGTAGTTCTCGAAGACCACCGCCGGCCCGGTGTGCCGCCGAAGGTGCTGCTCCATCGCGGCCGGCTTGATGACGGCGCCGTCGGGCGCCAGGTTCCCGTGCAGGACCGCCAGGCCGTCACGCTCGATCAGCGGCTTGTCCAGCGGGCGGATCACGTTGTCGTTGTATACCTTGGCGTCGGCGATGTCCTCGCCCAGCGTGCCACCGGTGACGGTCAGGCGGCCGGTGTCGATCATTGCGCCGAGCCGCTTGAGCAGTCCCCGCAACCCGCCGGCGTAGTAGAAGTCTTCCATCAGGAAGGCGCCGGAAGGCCGCAGGTCGGCAAGCACCGGCGTTTCCCGGGCCAGCGCGTCGAACTTCTCCAGGTCGAGCGCAACGCCGGCACGCCGTGCCATGGCGATCAGGTGCACGACCGAGTTGGTGGAGCCGCCCAGCGCGAGGACCGTCACGACCGCATTACGAAAGGAGTTCTCGCCGAGAAAGCCGCTCGGACGGAAGTCTTCCCACACCAGGTCGACGATCCTCTTTCCCGACAGCGTCGCCATCTGCGCATGTCGCGAGTCGGGCGCTGGAATCGACGACGCGCCGGACAGGGTGAAGCCGAGTACTTCAGTGGCGCTGGTCATGGTGGAGGCAGTGCCCATCGTCATGCAATGGCCCGGCGATCGTGCGATCCCGTCCTCGAGTTCCTGCCAGTCGAGTTCGGTGATGTTGCCGGCGCGCAGTTCCGCCCAGTATTTCCAGGTGTCGCTGCCGCTGCCGATGACGCCGCCCTTGTAGTCGCCGCGCAGCATCGGTCCGGCCGGCACGAAAATGGTGGGCAGGTCCATGGTGATGGCGCCCATCAGCAGGGCGGGGGTGGTCTTGTCGCATCCGCCCAGCAGGACGCAGCCGTCGGCGGGATAGGAGCGCAGCAGTTCCTCCGTCTCCATGGCGAGCAGGTTTCGATACAGCATCGTGGTGGGTTTCTGGAAGGGCTCCGACAACGACAGCGCCGGCATCTCCACCGGAAAACCGCCCGCCTGCCAGACGCCGCGCTTGACCTCCTCGGCCCGCTGCCGGAAGTGGCTGTGGCAGGGGTTGATGTCGCTCCAGGTGTTGATGATGGCGATGACCGGCTTGCCGGCGTAGTCGCTGCGGTGATAGCCCATCTGCGCCGTGCGCGAGCGATGCCCGAAGGCGCGCAGGTCCTTCACACCGTACCAGCGGTGGCTGCGAAGTTCTTCCGGTTTCAGTCGTGGCTTGCCCATCGTCCTGTCGTCTCCGTGCGCGCGAAGCAGTGATGATAAGCGCTGGCCCGGCGGCGCCCTCCGCGCCCCAGGAGCCCGACAGGCTCCTAGCGGAGGTCGTCGACCGGGGCGACGCCCGCGGCCTTGTCCGTCGTCTTCATCCGGTGAGCGGCGAAAATCGCTGCGGCGGTGACGACGGCGAGCACCCCGAAGGACTCGTGAAAGGCGGGCAACTGGGCGGCAGCATTGCCGGCGCCGGGAGCAGGCTCCCCGTGCGCATGCAGCCGCCATTCCAGGAAGATGCCGATCAGGTTCACGCCCACGGCGCCGCCGAGTTGCCGGACGAAATTGATGGTGCTCGATCCCTGCGTCACCATCGTCAGCTCGAGTCCCCGCATGGCCCCGAGGTTCAGCGACGGCAGCACGAAACCCAATCCGATCCGGCCCACCGTGGTCCAGAGCATCAGCAGCCACAGCGGCGTGCCCAGTCCGACGCCCAGCATCAGGCCGAACGACAGGGCCAGCAGGAACAAACCGATCATCACCAGCCGGTGGGTCGGCCAATGGTCCGCGAGCCGGCCTGCCAGCGCAATGGTGAAAGCCAGCACGATCCCCGCCGGCAGCAGGACTGCGCCCGCCTGCGAAGGGGGCAGCTGCAGCGCCAGTTGCATGAAGACCGGCACGAGATAGGTGGAACCGAAGAGGGCCATCCCGTAGATGAAGGCCACCAGCGACGCCATCGCGAAGGTGCGCCGGCGAAACAGCGTCAGGTTGAGGAGCGGCTTCGGTGCGCGGTGCTGGTGGACGACCAGGCCGAGGGCGCAGATCACGGCAGCTGCGAGCAGCCCGATGGCCGACAGCGGCACACCGCCCGGCCCGGCGACATGAAGGCCGACCAGTCCGTTCAGCAGCGCCAGCAGGGCAGCCGACATCAGGATCAGCCCGATCCAGTCGAAGCGGTTGGGCTGTCGGCTGGCGACCACCCCGCCCGGGGCGGTGAGCGGCAGGTAGCGGCGCGCGAGGACGAGGGCTGCCGCGCAGAACGGCGCCACCACGAAGAAGATGGAGCGCCAGCCGAAGTGTTCGACCAGCAGACCGCCGATGCTCGGTCCCAGCGCCGGCGCGAGCACGACGCCCATGCCGAAGATGCCCATCGCCTTTCCCTGCTCGCGCGTCTTGAACAGGTAGAGGATCACGATTGCCGGTATCGGCTGCATGACGCCCGCTGCCAGGCCCTCGGCCACCCGCATTGCCATCACGAACTCATAGGACCGGGCGAACCCGCCACCGATGCCGCCGACCAGCAGCAGGAGGGTCGCGCCGACATAGGTGTGCCGGTAGCCGAACCGGGACAGCAGCCAGGGGGTGGTGAGCATCGACACCGTCATCGCCGCCATGAACCCGGTCGCCATCCACTGAGCGCGCTCCTGGCCGAGCGTGAAGACCTCGCTCATCGCCGGCACCGCGACGTTGACGATGGTCGAGGACATGATCGACGCGATGGTGCCGATCATCACCGTCACGAGCACCCACCACCGCTCCTTCGACGCGGGCTCGGGATCGTCCGGTGTCGAAGGCGGCATGGGGGCGGCGCGGCTCTGCAAGGTGCTATCGGGTCGGGGGGCACTAAGGGTAGCATCCGCGTAGGTCGTCGAGCCGGGCCCGATCCGGCCTGCGGGGCGCCGCAATCTGCTGCGCTTCAATTCATGTCCGCGGAGAATGGGATGAACTATCGGTCGTTGACGGCGGGCAGCGCGCTGGCGCTCGCCGCCTGTGCAGGAATGCCGGGCGTGGAGATGGGCAGCCCCGGCGCCAAGACGGTGGCGACCGGCTCGGCAGCCGGCGCGACGTCGGCAAACGCCAATGGCCAGCTCGAGCGGTGCGATCAATCGCTCGGCACGCTGGCAGTGATCGAAGACCAGGGCGCGCCCTGGTACTCGCAACTGCGCAACGAATACAAACTCCAGTCGACAGTGCCGCTGATCCGACTGCTGGTGCAGCAATCGAACTGCTTTGTCGTCATCGAGCGGGGGGACCGCGGGATGAACGCCATGAGCCGGGAACGCCAGCTGGAATCATCCGGCGAAATGCGCGCCGGAAGCAATTTCGGCAGGGGGCAGATGGTTTCCGCGGACTACAGCTTGAACCCGAGCATTTCGTTCAGCCAGAGCGACGCCGGCGGGGTCGGCGCCGCCCTCGGCGTGTCCGGCGGGGCAACCCCAGCATCGCGGGATCTGCCGCGAAGCCGCTAGCCGGGCTGCCGCCGGATCGGGCGGCGCCTTGCATGAGCCTCCCGGGAGGACGGGTGACAGCGCGGTGAGCCAGCCGCTTGCCGTCACGGCGCTGCTGCTGAATGCAACGGCATGGGGCCTCGCGTGGTGGCCGCTTCGGCTGCTGGCCGAGGCGGGGCTTCACTCCTTGTGGGCGACAGCGCTGGTCTATCTCACCGCCACGGCGGGCATCACGTTCGCGTTCCGCCGCAGCCTTCGCTCCGGCCTGCGCGATGCACGCGGCCTCTGGTGGCTGATGATCGCCGCCGGGCTGACCAACGCCAGCTTCAACTGGGCGGTCACCTTGACCGAAGTCGCCCGGGTCGCGCTGCTGTTCTACCTTATGCCGATATGGGCGGCGCTGCTGGCAAGGTGGCTGCTGAAAGAGCCACTGACATGGTCGGTCGGCGCCAGGATCGCCGTTGCGCTGACCGGCGCCGCCGTTGTGTTCATGGATCCACATCGGACTGCGGGCGCCGGGTCGTGGATGGCGGACGCCTTGGCGGTCATCGCTGGGGTCACGTTCGCAGCCAACACCGTTCTGCTGCGCCGGTTCGCGGGCCAGTCAAGCGGGGCCGTCGCCCTGGCCATGTTCGGCGGTGGTGCGCTGCTCCCGATCCTGGTGGGGCTGACGTTGACCCTGGCGGGTTACGCGGTGCCGGTGCCCGCCGCGCCGGGTCCCTGGATCGGCATCGTCCTCGCCACCGCGCTCGCCTTCGTCTTCGGCAACCTCGCGCTTCAGTACGGCGCCGCTCGCCTGCCCGCCAACACGGCGGCTCTTATCATGCTGACCGAAGTTGCCGTAGCGGCGGTATCGAGCGCGTTGTTTGCCGGCGAAGCGCTGACGACTCGCGCGCTGGTCGGCGGTGCGCTGATCGTCGTTGCGGCGGCGTCCTCGATGTTGACGCCCGCGCGGGAACCTCCGAAGGATCAGGCCGTCGCCTGATCCGGGGGCTCAGCTGCGCACGCCGGCCCGGTGAAAAGCGCGCACGATCAGGCCGAGCAGAATGATCGCCAGTGCTGCACTCCAGAGCGAATAGGGGACGCCGAGCATCGGGGCGTTGGCCTGGTCGCACGCGGCGGTTGCCTTGAAGACCGATGGCAGCAACTCGGGCAGGCCGGTCGCCATGAGCAATTTGTCGGCCGCGGTGAGGGCGCAACTGGAGGTTGCCGCGGCTACGAAATGTTGGTACAAGGCAGCCGCAAGACCGGCGATGGCGGCCGCGGCCGCGAGAAACAGGGGCGCCCGCGCCCACAGACTGCTTTGGGTCGCCGGAAGCGACAGAAGTGCGAAAAGTCCCACCAGAAGGTAGGCAAGGCGCTGGATGATGCACCAAGGGCAGGGCTCCAGCCCGAAGGCATGCTGGCTGACGAGAGCCGCGCTGACGCCACCCCAGGCTACTACGGCAATCAGCGTCGCGGTGCCTGCATGTGATATACTGCGTGCTCTCATAGTGTTTCAGATTCTGCTATCTTGGTACAGGTTGTAGTATTTAGGCAACACCTTGGGCACCTGGCCTGATGCGGATCCGATACATCCTTTCATTCTAAGAAATTGGGACTCAGGGATGAAAACCACCCGTAAACCTAATTCAGCAATGACTGCGCACCATCACAGTGCCATCGTCACAGCGCGACACGCAGCACGGATGCGCGCCGGACGAGTCGAATCCAGACCCGAGGACTATGCTGACATTGCAGTCACCGAGCAGGCGAAGCGCCTGCGGGAAGCCCGGCGTGCAATCGAAGAGCGTAACATGTTGCGCGAGCTCGGCCTGACCTGAGTACCAAGTTGTGGCAAGTGTGGGCCGGCCACAACCGGTTCCACGCCTGCCCCGGGTCGCATCGAAGCAACCCGCTGTATATTTTTCAGCTGCTTTCGTGCTCCCGCCTCAGCGCTTGCGCACACCTCCTGCTTTATCCCAGTCTCTCCCGAGTTCTGCCGAGTCTCTTCAATCTCTCCCGTATTTCCCCGCTCCGTTCCCGCCGCGTGAGCCCGGCCGGCTGCCTCCCCGCCCAGGCGGCACAGCGGGGATAGCGACGGTGTGAGGATCCTGATCGTCAAGATGTCTTCGATGGGCGACGTGGTGCATGCGCAGCCACTCGCCACCGACCTGCGCCGTGTGTTCGCCGATGCGCGCATCGAATGGGTGGTGGAGAAGAGCTTTGCGCCGATCTGCCAGCTCAATCCGGCGGTCGACGATGTGATCCCGATTGCCTGGCGGCGCTGGCGCAAGCGACTCTGGGCGAGCGATGTCCGGTCTGAAATGTCCGCTTTCTACCAGGATCTCTCCCGCGCTTCCTACGACCTGGTGCTGGACTGCCAGGGCCTCATCAAGAGCGCTGTCGTCACCGCGATCGCGCCGCTTGCTCCCGGTGGAGTCCGCGCGGGCCCTGCCTGGGCGTTCGCCCGTGAACCGGCCGCGTCGCTTGCCTACAACCGCAAGGCAGTGGTTCCGCGCGACTGGCATGTCGTCAGGCGCAACCGGGCAGTCGGCGCAGCGGGCGGCGACTACGCCATCGACCGGGCCCCCGAGTTCGGACTTGAAGTTCCTGCGCTGGAGGCGGACGAGGCAGCATGG
>JACCRJ010000169.1 GCA_013813615.1 Lautropia sp.
AGGAGCGGCAGCGCGGCCAGCATCGGCACAAGCCATTCGCGGCCCGGCAACCGTCCGTTGAAGTGAAGCGCACTGGCCACGGCAAGCAGCATCACCGCGAGCAGGCGCGCCGACGGCAAAGACTTGAGCGCGGTGCCAGGCATCGACGCAGCGTAGGCCGGCAGCGAAGAGGGGTCGATCAGCCGGGCGTCGCAGCCGGTCTAAGCCGTCCGACAGATCGACGCGCGCGAAGACCCGCGATCAGCGTCCGTGGTCCGCCAGCGCCGGCAGCACCCGGCGTGCATTCGCTGCCGTCGCCGCGACCACTTCCTCCACCGGCACCACCCGCAGTTCCGCCAGCACCTGCGCGATGCCGGGCAGCTCGGGCGGGGTATTCCGCTCCGGGTGCCGCCAGGCGGGGGCGATGTCCGGCGAGTCCGTCTCCAGCACGATCGCCTCCAGCGGCAGCGAGGTGGCGAGGCGCCGGATGTTCAGCGCCCGGGTGAAGGTCATCGCGCCGCCAAAGCCGAGCGCCATGCCGAGGTCGATCAGCTGGTGGGCCTGCTGGCTGCTGCCGTTGAACGCATGGGCGATGCCGCTGACCGGCCGGAACCGCCGCACCTGCTTGGCGACCGCATCCACCGATCGCCGCACGTGCATGATCACCGGCAGCTCGAACTCCTTCGCGAGCCGCAACTGTTCGACGAAGAAATGCTGTTGCCGTTCAAGGTCGAGACCCGGCACGAAGAAGTCCAGCCCGATTTCGCCGAGACCGACGAAGCGCGGATGGTTCATCGCCGCCTTCACCGCCTTGCGCAGCCGGTTCAGGTCCTCATCGGCAGAGCCGTCCACCAGTAGCGGGTGGATGCCGAGCGCGAAGTACACGTCGCCATGCTCCTGGACCAGCCGATGGACGCCGTCGAAATGTCCGACGCCGATGGCGGGAACGACGAAGGCCCTGACGCCTGCCAGGCGCGACGCCTGCAGCATCGCCCCACGATCCGATGCAAACTCCGAGGCGTCGAGATGGCAGTGGGTATCGATCAGCATCCAGCCGAGCCGTCTTCCACTTCCGCAACCACCGGCACCTCGAGCTGCACCGCCTTGAGGGTACCTTCGCGCAAAGCGAGGTGGCGACCGGTCTTGGCGGCAAGTTCGAGGTCATGGGTCACGATGATCACCGCGGTACCCAGCCGGCTCGCAAGGATCTGCAGCAGGCCGAACATCTCGCGGGCGGTGTGGACATCGAGGTTGCCGGTCGGCTCGTCGGCCAGCACGCAGCTCGGCTCGGTCACCAGAGCGCGCGCAAGCGCCACCCGCTGGCGCTCGCCGCCGGAAAGTTCGCCCGGCCGGTGGGTCTTTCGATCGGAAAGCCCGACCAGCGCCAGCAGTTTGTCCGCCTGTTCGTCCGCCGCCCTGCGCGACATGCCCCGGATCAGCAGCGGCATCGCGACATTCTCGGTTGCCGAGAATTCGCCGAGCAGGTGATGAAACTGGTAAACGAAGCCGAGCTTGCGGTTGCGCACCAGCCCGCGCCGCGTCTCGTCCAGCTCATCCAGCCGCTGACCTTCCACTTCGACCTCTCCGCTGGTGGGCTCGTCGAGCCCGCCCAGCAGATGCAGCAACGTGCTCTTGCCGGAGCCCGACGCGCCGACGATCGACACCACGTCGCCGCGATGCACGGTCAGGTCCACCGACTTCAGCACATGCAGCACGCGGCTGCCCTGCACGAACACCTTCGAGAGGTTGCGGCAGACGATCACCGGCTGGTGCAGATCATTCATAGCGCAGGGCCTCCGCCGGCTTCACGGCCGCAGCCCGGAGGCTGGGATAGATGGTTGCCAACAGCGCCAGGACGCAGGAGATCACGGCGATCCAGGCGACGTCCGGCAGGCGCAGGTCACTCGGCAGCGCGCTGATCACATAGATTCCCGGCGGCAGCACTTTGAAGCCGAACAGCGACTCGATGGCGCCGGCCATGTTGCCGACGTTCAGGGCGACAAGCACGCCCAGCCCGACGCCCATCAGGGTGCCGAGCAGTCCGATCAGCGAACCCTGGATCATGAATATCGAAAGGATGGATTTCGGTGACGCGCCGAGGGTGCGCAGGATCGCGATGTCCGGGCGCTTGTCGGTCACCGTCATCACCAGCATCGACACCAGGTTGAAGGCGGCCACTGCGATGATCAGGGTCAGGATGATGAACATCATCCGCTTCTCCACCTGCACGGCGGCGAACCACACCTGGTTCTCCCGCGACCAGTCCCTCACCATGTACTGGCGGCCGAACCGGTTGGCCAGATCGCGCGCGACGGCCGGCGCCTGCTGCAT
>JACCRJ010000213.1 GCA_013813615.1 Lautropia sp.
GGCGCATGGCCTCGATCTGGTAGTGAACTGCCTGCGCCGAGCGAAAGCCCAGTTCCTTCAACGGGTAGCCTTCCAGGATGTTGAGAATCTCGCAGATCACGACCCCGCCCGAACTCGGAGGTGGCGCGGAGACCACGCCGTAACTGCGGTAGTCGCACTCTACGGGCTTCAGCTCACGGGTTCTGTACTGGTCGAGATCGGCCTGCGTGATGATGCCCTCGCCGGCCTGGCTGCTGGCGACGATCGCCGCACCGATCGCTCCCTTGTAGAAGCCGTCTTCCCCGTTCTCGCTGATGGCCTTCAGGGTTTGCGCCAGATCATCCTGCACGAGCCTCTGGCCGGGTTGGAATGCTTCGCCCTTGTTCAAAAAGATCGCCGACGTGGCCGGATCCTTCCTGAAGTCGTCGGTTGCGGTCACGAACAAGTCGACGTCGCCTTGGTCGAGCACAAAGCCGTCTTGCGCATATCGGATCGCCGGCGCAAGCAGGGCCGCACGCGCCATCGTGCCGTACTTGCTCCGTGCGAACTCCATGCCCGATACTGTGCCCGGCACGCCCACCGAGAGATGGCCGCGGGTACTCAAGCCCTTGACCACGTTGCCGTCCTTGTCGAGGTACATGTGAGCAGTCGCAGCGAGGGGTGCCTTCTCGCGGAAGTCCAGGAATGACTTGCGACCGTCGGCGAGTTGCAGCGTCATGAAGCCGCCGCCGCCAAGGTTGCCGGCGGCAGGGTAGACGACGGCGAGCGCGTAGCCCACCGCGACCGCGGCATCGACAGCATTGCCTCCCTCCTTCAATACGTCGATGCCCACCCGCGTCGCGAGGTGCTGGGCGCTGACCACCATGCCGTTCTCTGCTGCGACCGGCGCTTGCGATGCGGCGTTCGCCTCCAGATGGCAGACGCCGAGCACCACGGTGACCAGCGACCTGGCAAACAGATGGGATGTCATGAGTCGGTCCTGGCGATAGTAGAAAAGGCGGTCGAGCCGGCGCCCACGCGGGGCTCCCGGAAATCCGGGAATGCCGGCAGATTCTACGCTCCGGTCGCGGGCCGCTCAGCTTGGCTCAGCCGGAAGGAACGTACGTTGCGCCACGCAGCATATGCTGCAAGCGGACGCTGGATCGCTGGCCAGATCGAAGCGCCCGCTACTGGGACCGATCACAACCTGGCGCGGATTCTTGAGCCAAGCCACCGGCCAAGCCGTTGCGCGCGGGGTTCTTTCCTATTGGCGTCGGAAGGGTCGGCGTTCCTGTGTCTTCTGCGGTAGCAAATTGGGAGCCGGTGACTAGTTTTCGACGGTTGTTGCGGAAGAACTCGTCGCGGGGATTCAGGTCGGTCAGTGGCGGCTCCGGGCCAAAGCCGTTTGAAGTAAAGGAAAGAATTTTCCGCGCAAACTTCTCGTAGTCGCTAGAGCCAGGAGTGCCCCGTAGCAGATGTTCCGCGATTTCTCGCTCCGCAAACCGACTTGCCAGGGTGCGGGCGTCGACGTCAATGGGGGAGTCGCTACCAATCATCACAGTCACGGGAAGTATCAAAACGGAGTGAGGAAACACGCTTCGGAACGTGTCAACGCTTCGGCAGGTAGGCGTCCATTGCACGTAAAGACCCTTCGGCGCAAGACGGCGGCGCGCCAGTTGTAAGAATTCCTGGCTGTAGAGCATTCCACTGAGTGAGCCCTGCGGCAGTAGCGCATCGGCTTCAATGATGTCGTAGCGCATTTCCTCCTTGGCCAGCGCTCGCCGGCCATCGCCGTACTCGAGGCGCCAGCGGGGCCGGGAGAGCATTTCCGCGATGGGTCCGTCGACATTGTTTTCGGCGAGTTGGCTGTGCACCGCAAGTACCGGACCGACCAGTTCGATTGCGCGTACCTGTGTCTGCGGTAGGACGCCCGCCGCCCAGGGTGTGCCGCCGCTGCCGATGCCGATTATCAGGGCACGCTGCGGATCGGGGTGCACCAGTGGGCCGATCGCACCTATGAACTGGTGGACCTGCAGGAACGGAATGCGTCCCTGCGAGAAGCCCTGGATGAAAAAAGGGCTGTCATCCCGCCCGTCAGCGCGCTGCCCTCTTCGGAAAAACGCAACGCCTGAGCGGTCCTCGGCCCAGGCAACTTCGTCACCCGGGCGCTGGAGGTGCAGGCGCGACCAAAGCGACGCATTGTCAGGAAGCACGACGACCGCGACCGCGCAGACAGCCCCTATCGCCAGTTCCGGACCGCGTCGCCAGGATTTCTTCCAGAGCCAGCCTGCGATCAGCAGCACCGACAGCCCAGCTAGCGCTTTCAGGGTACCCGCCGTGCCGAGGAAATGCAGGCTGAAAAGTCCTGTGCCTATCGCCCCTGCGGCATTGCCTGCGATGTTTGCCAGCTGCACCCAACCCACTCGAGCACCGACCTGCGACAGGTCGTGCTGAACGGCACGTTGCACAAAGGGGAACGTCATACCGATCAGAAATGCGGGCGGACCGACGACCAGCGTCGTGAGAATGGCGGTCGATCGCAGTGCCCGTCCGTTCGTCCGTTCTCTGTCTACCGGGATCAGTTCCGACACCGGCCAGTAAGGGACCACCCACCAGACAAGCATTATCAGGGCAGCAGCCAACGCGAAGCCACCCGCCTGCGTAATAAAGAAAGCGGGGCGCGGGTCAGCCATTCGCCGAACCATGCGAGAGCCGACGGCCATGCCAAGCCCGTCTGCCAGCAGAAAGACGCCAAGCACAGTCGGGAACAAGTAAGTGTGAAACGTCCCGATCTGGCCCATCAGGCGTACCCACACGATCTCCAGTGCGACGATCACGTAGCCTGATATGAAGACCAGCAGGCACCATAAGCCGAGACCGCCAAAGGGCTCCCGCTGACCCCCGGCATTCGCCGATGGCGGCGGCCCAGCCTGACCCCTCAGGCCTGCCAGCAAGGTCAACACCACCGCCGCCGCCACCAGATCGAGCAAAGCCGCCAGGACCAGCGCACCGACGAAGCCGAGATTCCCGACCAGGCTCCAGCCTCCTATCAGGGCGCCCATCCCGGCGCCCAGGGTGTTGAGGCTGTAGAGCTTGGCGACCCGCTCGGGCACCGAGTCGAGCGAGGTGGTGACGGCGCGCGCAAGCAGTGGCAGCGACAAACCCATCAGCGTCGTCGGCAGCACCAGCCCCGCGAAGCAAAGACCGAAGATCGCGAAGGGTTCGTCGATCATGCCTGCGAGGTCTGTCGCAAGGAAGTCGTAGAGGAAAAACTTCGAGAGCAGCGCGAACGCAGCGACCCCGATTTCCGCGCACGCGAACCCCACCAACGCGTGTGCCGGCGACAGGCGATCTGCAACCCTCGCACCAATGATGGACCCGATTCCAAGCCCGGCTAGAAACGCCCCGACAACGAGTGACGCCGAAACGGTATCCGAACCGGCGAAGACACCGAGCATCCGCTGCCATATGATCTGGCAGAGCAATGCGGCAAACCCTGATGTGAAAAAAGCGAACATCAGCCGCGGCATGGCGGATGTTTCTGCAGTTGGCACAGGGTCTCGTGCGACCAGGCCCTTCGGATCCTGCAATTTCACTTAGGCTCCTTGCGCAACGAAGTCAAACGCCAGCGTCCGAACAACTGAACCCGGTTTCGGGTGCCCCGGGGAGTGCTAGCCGAAGAACCAATAGCACACGCCGATCGCGGCGAGCACGCCGGTGGCATCGGCAAGCAGTGCGCAGCCTACCGCATGCCGCACCCGCTGGATACCCACCGAGCCGAAATATACGGCAACGACATAGAAGGTGGTTT
>JACCRJ010000222.1 GCA_013813615.1 Lautropia sp.
ATCTACCGGTTCCGGCGCGGCTGACGACTGCTGCCCTTGCCGGTCTTTTGCAGCGCCGGCTAGACCCCATCATCAAGGAGCCTGTCAGGGCTGCTCACGACCCTGCTATAGGCATGCCGCTTGCTCAGCGACCATGCAGACCGTGAGGCGGCCTACGCGCGAAGAGCCAAGAGCATTATTGACCGAGTGGACAGATAGATAGCCCTCAAACTTCGCGAGATTGCTCAACTCATTACTGAATGTAACCCGGTGTACCCAAACGCGCCGCTCAACGTTGTAGCTGTCAGAAGCCCCTCGCACAAAAGTCGAGGGCAGTTCAGGGAGTTTCGGTTATGCCAGATACGGATCGCAACGAACGTTCGACGGGCTCGATGTACCGCACCTGGGGACTCGGCCGAAGGGCGGAGCCGCTGGAGATCTACGATCCTGCACGCTTCAAGTTCATCGCCAGGGTTCTGGATCACCTCGGCCTGCGGCTGATCGACGTCCGCGGAGACGGTGAGCCGGCGCAGATCGCCTTGGGAGAGGCCAGGAATCCGGATGATCCGGATGCGGTCAGCCGCCGGGTGACCCCGTTCTTCTCCTCGTTGGAGTCGCTGGATTATTTCTGCCGCCTGAACCTGCAGAGCTACCTCGCGGTGGATTCGAAGGCGGCGCCACGCCGCTGGTTCTGGCAGGAAGCATCGCGAGCCAACCGCAGGTCCGGCGGCGGCGGGTCGATCGTGAACGAAGCCTCGGTCGCCATCAGCAGGCACAGCTTCGGACACTGAAGGCATCGCCTATAGACCGACCGGCTCGAGGCGAAGCAGCCGTCCTGCCGCGGCGTCGGTCAAGAGATAGAGAAAGCCGTCAGGTCCCTGCCGCACGTCCCGGATCCGCTCCCGCAATGTCTCCAGCAGCCGCTCCTGGTGGACGACCCGATTGCCCTCCAGTTCAAGGCGGACCAGCATCCGGTCCTTGAGAGAACCGGAGAACAGGTTGCCGCGCCACGCGGGGAATCGCTCCGCGTCGTAAAATGCCAGCCCGGACGGCGCGATCGAAGGGGTCCAGTGCAGTACCGGCTGCTCCATACCGACCTTCTCGCTGCCTACCCCGATGGGGGCGCCGGAATAGTCGACTCCATGAGTGATGATCGGCCAGCCGTAATTGCTGCCGGGCAGCGCAAGGTTGATCTCGTCGCCGCCCTGGGCGCCATGCTCGCTGGTCCACAGCTGCCTGGTGCCCGGGTGCAGCGTCGCGCCCTGCAGGTTGCGGTGGCCCATCGACCAGATCTCCGGCAATGCGCCCGGTGTCTTCACGAAGGGATTGTCCGGCGGCACCGAACCGTCCGGAGCAATACGGACGATCTTGCCGAAGTGGCTGCTGACGTCCTGCGCCCGCTCCCGATGGTTGAAGCGGTCGCCCAGCGTGACGAACAGGTTGCCGTCCGGGGCAAAGACCAGGCGAGAACCCCAGTGGTGGCCGCCCGGTGGATCCTGCGCCTGACGGAAGATGACCTTGACCTGCGACAGCGCCTCGCCGTCGAGCACGGCCCGGGCAACGGCGCTGCGCGCACCGTCGCGGGTCGGCTCGGAGTAGCTGAAGAAGATGGTCCGGTCGCTGGCGAACCCCGGGCTGGGCACCACGTCCAGCAGGCCCCCCTGGCCGCGGGCATAGATTTCCGGCAGGTTGGCGATCGGCGGCGAGATCCGACCGTCCGGGCCGATCAGTCGCAGGCGGCCGGGCTTCTCGGTCACCAGCATCCTTCCGTCCGGCAGGAACGCGACCGACCAGGGCCGCTCCAGGTTCTCGGCGATGGTCACCAGGCGGAATCGCGTCTTTTCGGAGGCAGCCTCCAGGGCCACCGTTGCACTCGGCGCCTGGCCTTGGGCGGCGCCCGCGGCGATTCCGAGAGCTCCGGCAGCGCCGGCAGCTGCAATCCTGCGCATCACGCGGCGCACCGCCGCTTCGAGTCCTGCCATAGCCGCTCCGTCTTCGGGTCCGCCTGCGGCCGCGGCTGCGGCCAGACGCTGTTGCAGCGCCTCCGACTGCAGCGACGCCAGGAACCTTGCGTGAATGGAATCGAGGATAGCGGAGTCGACCCGGGCGAGCTGATTCAGGCTTCGCTTCATGGCGGCTATTGCGCCCCGGTCGCTGGCGAGCACTTGCTGGGTGCGACGGTGGCGTAGAGCTCCGCCGGCGCGACCAGGTCCGTGAGGAATCCGCTGCCGCGAAGCACCGGCACGTCGACACCGGCGTCGGCTTCGATCCGGTCCGGTTGGTCGATCAGAATCGGCAGGTCGTCCGGGTCACTGGGCTTTGACTATCATAGGTCGAAACGTCCGGCCCACATGCGGGCCGCCACAGACATGCAGACCGATGCTGAGGATCTACGGCACGATCAAGTCCCCGACGGCGCTGAAGCGGTGCCTGCAGCGCGATGCCTATGGCCGGATCAGCGCGATGCGTGCGCGATAGCCATGCCGCCAGGCCTCCAGCGACCCGCCACGCCCGGACCGGACGCCGCCTTCTGGCAGGCGAAGTTCGACGCCGGTTCCCCGCCCTGGGACCGCGGCGGAGTCAATCCGCAGATCGAACGCTGGGTGCGATCGGGACAGCTGCATCCGATGCAGAGCGCCGACGCGCGTTTCGCCGGCGGCGACGACACGCGCCTGACCCGGGTGCTGGTGCCGGGATGCGGCTCAGGGCACGAGGTTGCGATGCTGGCGGAATGGGGGTTCGACGTGATCGGCGTCGATTACGCACCCGCCGCCGTCGGGCAGACGCGCGATCGCCTGCGCAGCCTTCTGCAATCCTCGGCGGGAGTCAGGATGATGCGCGCGGAAGTGGTCGAAGCCGACGTGCTGGCCTACCGGCCTGCCGGACAGTTCGACGCCATCTACGAGCAGACCTGCCTGTGCGCCCTTTATCCGGATCACTGGCGGCGCTACGGTGACCGGCTGTACGCCTGGCTGCGCCCGGGCGGCAGGCTCTTCGCGCTGTTCATGCAGGCGCCCGGCGAGGGATCGCGCAGCGGGATCATCGAGGGTCCGCCCTACCACTGCGACATCAACGCCATGCGCGCCCTGCTTCCTGCCGAGCGGTGGGACTGGCCGAAGCCGCCGTATCCGCCGGTCCCGCACCCCTCAGGGGCCGCCGAGCTGGCGGTCGTGCTGACCCGTCGCTGAATCCGGGCTGCGCGCAGGCACCCAGCCGAAGGCTTCGGGTCAGTGCAGGAGGCTGCCCAGCGACAGCAGGGCAACGGCGGACGCGCTCACCACTTCCAGGTCCCATTCGTTGTAGAGCTGGCGGGCGACCGAGCGGATCGGCTCCGGTACGCCTTCGGTGTCGGCCACCCGCAGGAGATAGGCGGTGACGATGTCGCGGTTGCTGGCGCCTTCGAAAGTGGCGCTGTCGTTCATGATGCCCAGGAGGTCGGCCACTGCAGTGGTGGGGTGGTGATCCACAAACGAGCCCAGTTCCAGCGCGGCCTTCTTGGTCATGACGTTCTTCTCCTCTCCGATTGCCGTCGTCGTGCACATGCAAGTGCCGGCGACTGGACCGATGCGGTGCGAATATAGGCGCTTGTCCTTCCGGCAAGCCGCATGGCCGTGCCGCGGATGTTGGTATCGACGCAAGGCTCCATGACGGAGCCGTTATATCCATATCACCATTCGGCGCTAGGATTTCACGCCTTGCGGCGACAAAATGGCTGCTCAGGCAATAAAATGCGGCGATGGACCAGACACTTCCCGGCGATCTCCAGGCGCTGACGCCGCACGCCGATACCGGCACCCCCACCCGCACCGCTGCCACCGGGCCGATCGAAACGGATGCCGTCATCATCGGCGCCGGGCCGGTCGGCCTGTTTCAGGTCTTCGAGCTCGGCCTGCTGGAGATCAGGGCCCACGTCATCGATTCGCTGCCGGAGATCGGCGGTCAGTGCGTGGCCCTCTATCCCGACAAGCCGATCTACGACATCCCGGCC
>JACCRJ010000224.1 GCA_013813615.1 Lautropia sp.
GAACTGAACCAGCCTGAACCAGCATCCATGAACACGTCCCAGTCTCACAACCTATTCCAAAGGAAAAACCTGACATGACGATTCGAGTCGCAATCAACGGCTATGGCCGGATTGGCAGGAACATCCTGCGCGCCCACTACGAGGGCGGCAAGAAGCACGACATCCAGATCGTTGCCATCAATGACCTCGGCAACCCGCAGACCAACGCCCACCTCACCCGCTTCGACACCGTCCACGGCCGCTTCGGTGCGACCGTCGGCGTCGACGGCGATTCCATGGTCGTGGACGGCGACAAGATCCGCGTGCTTGCCGAACGCGATCCGGCCAAGCTGCCGTGGGGGGAGATGAAGGTGGATGTGGTGCTGGAATGCACCGGCCTCTTCACCTCGAAGGAGCGGGCGGGTGCCCACCTGAAGGGCGGCGCGAAGAAGGTGATCATTTCGGCGCCGGGCGGCAAGGACGTCGATGCGACCATCGTCTTCGGCGTCAACCACAAGACGCTCAAGGCAAGCGACACCGTGATCTCCAACGCGTCCTGCACCACCAACTGCCTCGCGCCGCTGGTCAAGCCGCTGCACAACAAGATCGGCCTGGTATCTGGCCTGATGACCACCATCCATTCCTACACCAACGACCAGGTCCTCACCGACGTCTATCACGAGGACCTGCGCCGCGCCCGCTCGGCCACCATGTCGATGATCCCCACCAAGACCGGCGCCGCCGCTGCGGTCGGCCTGGTGCTGCCGGAACTCAACGGCAAGCTCGACGGCTATGCCATCCGCGTGCCGACCATCAACGTGTCGGTGGTGGACCTGTCGTTCATCGCGGCGCGCGACACCTCGGTGAAGGAAGTCGACGCAATCCTGAAAGAGGCTTCGGAAGGCGAACTGAAAGGCATCCTCGATTTCAACACCGAACCGCTGGTGTCCGTCGACTTCAACCACAATCCTGCTTCGTCCACCTACGACTCCACGCTCACCAAGGTGAGCGGCCGCCTCGTGAAGGTATCGAGCTGGTATGACAACGAGTGGGGCTTCTCCAACCGCATGCTGGATACCACGGTCGCCCTGATGGGGGCGAAGTAGCCGCAGGAACCCGAAGCAGTGGAAGCAACCGGCCCCGGGAGCGCGGATGTCGCGCCAGCCGAGGCAGCGGTCATCCTGAGGGAGATCCTCGCGGGGATCCGGCGCATCGTGCCGGTCGATCCCCGCCGTGTCTGGCACATGACCGCTTTCGGTCCGGTCGGCGTGATCGCAGACGGCTGGCGTTGCGTCTTCCATGCCGAGGATGGGTCGCTGGACCGTCTCGAGTCGGTCCGCGCACCGGACGGGCGGCAGGCGCACTGGACCCGCTGGTTCGCAGCCGGCAGCGAGAATCCGCTGCAACTGCTGGACGAGGGTGAGCAGCAGGAACTTGAAATCCGCCTGCGAGAGTGCAGGTAGTCAGGGCCCGGAGCGAAGACATGAAGTTCAAGAGACTGGCGGATCTGGATCTGAAGGGCAAGCGTGTGTTCATCCGCAGCGACCTGAACGTCCCGATGAACGAGTCCGGCGCAATCACCGACGACACCCGGATCCGGTTGTCGGTTCCGGCGATCAGCCAATGCCTCGCGGCGGGCGCTGCCGTCATGGTCGCCTCCCACCTGGGGCGGCCGGAGGAAGGCAGGCTCACGCCGGCGGATTCGCTGGCACCGGTGGCAGGGCGGCTCGCAGAGCTGCTCGGCAAACCGGTGCGCCTGCAGCCGGACTGGATCGACGGCGGCTTCGCGCTGGCACCCGGTGAAGTCGTCATGCTCGAGAACTGCCGCGGCAACAAGGGCGAGAAAAGGGACGACGAGGCGCTGTCCCGCAAGATGGCCGCGCTCTGCGACGTCTACGTCAACGACGCCTTCGGCACTGCGCATCGCGCCGAAGCCAGCACCCACGGCATCGCGCGCTTCGCCAGGGTGGCGTGCGCCGGACCGCTGCTGGCGGCGGAACTGGATGCCCTCGGCAAAGCCCTGAACGCGCCGAAGAAGCCGCTGGTAGCCATCGTCGCCGGTTCGAAGGTATCGACCAAGCTCACGATCCTCGAGGCGCTGGCGGCCAAGGTGGACCAGCTCATCGTCGGGGGGGGCATTGCCAACACGTTCATGCTCGCCGCCGGCCTGCCTATCGGCAAGTCCCTGGCCGAGCCGGGGCTGGTGGACAAGGCCCGGTCGATCATCGAGATGATGAAGCAGCGCGGCGCAGCGGTGCCGATCCCGCGCGACGTGGTCTGCGCGACGACGTTCGCTGCGGACGCCACGCCGACGGTCAAGGCAGCCCGGGACGTTGCGCCTGACGACCTGATCCTGGACATCGGGCCGCAGACCGCAACCCAGCTGGCGCAGGTGCTGGCCGGCGCCGGCACTATCGTCTGGAATGGCCCGGTCGGCGTCTTCGAGTTCGACGCCTTCTCCCATGGAACCGAGGCGGTCGCGCGGGCGATCGCGCAATCCGGCGGCTTCTCGATCGCCGGCGGCGGCGACACGCTCGCTGCCATCGCAAAGTTCGGCATCACCGGCCAGATCGACTACATCTCTACCGGGGGCGGCGCGTTCCTGGAATTTCTGGAAGGCAGGACGCTGCCGGCGGTAGCCGCGCTGGAAGCACGGGCGTGACGTCCGACGACTTGGGCCGGCGTTGCCGCCGGCACGGCGATTTGTTGCACAATCGGATCCCCGGAAGGCATCTTCCGGCCAATCACCCAGGCACCGCCGGACAGGTCCCAGCGGCCGTTCACCGGACGGCCCGCTACTGCCCGGGTAACAGGACAGCCCCATGAACTCCCCTCGCGCCATCATGAACTTTCCACGCGCAACCAAGATCGTTGCCACCCTCGGGCCTTCCTCCACCGCTCCGGAAACGCAGCGCCGGCTGATCGTGGCAGGCGTCAACGTGGTGCGGGTCAATTTCTCGCACGGCACTTCCCAGGAACACATCGACACCGTCCGCCTGGTCCGGCAGATCTGCGAGGAACTGCGCTGCGACGTCGGCGTGCTGGCGGACCTGCAGGGTCCGAAGATCCGCATCGGCAAGTTCGAGGAGGGCAAGGTGACCCTGTCCGAAGGTGACCGCTTTGCCTTCGACATCGATTGCGAACTCGGCAACCAGCACCAGGTCGGGCTCGACTACAAGGAACTGGTCAACGACGTCAAGGTCGGCGATACGCTGCTGCTGAACGACGGGCGGATGACGATGACGGTGGACAAGCTCACCGACACCCGGATCGAATGCGTCGTCCTGGTGGGCGGCGTGCTCTCCAATCGCAAGGGCATCAACCGCCAGGGCGGCGGCCTGTCGGCGCCGGCGCTGACCGCCAAGGACATGGAGGACATCAAGACTGCGGTCGGCTTCAAGGCCGACTTCATCGCGGTGTCGTTCCCCAAGAACGCGGCCGATATGTACATGGCCCGGGAACTCGCGCGCGCGTCCGGCGGCAAGACGTTCCTGATCGCGAAGATCGAGCGCTACGAGGCGATCGGCAACCTGGAGGAGATCCTCAAGGCGTCCGACGGCATCATGGTGGCCCGTGGCGACCTTGCCGTCGAGGTCGGCGACGCCGCGGTTCCCGCGCTGCAAAAGCGGATGATCCGGATGGCGAAGGAACTCAACAAGGTCGCCATCACCGCCACCCAGATGATGGAATCGATGATCGAGATGCCGGTGCCGACCCGCGCGGAAGTCTCCGACGTTGCCAATGCGGTGCTCGACGGCACCGACGCGGTGATGCTGTCAGCCGAAACCGCGGCCGGCAAGTACCCGGTGGAGACGGTCGCGGCGATGGCGCGGATCTGCGACGAGGCGGACCGGTCGAACCCGGCGCCGCTCGACACCGCCTTCCTCAACCGCACCTTCACCCGCATCGACCAGTCGATCGCGATGGCGGCACTCTTCACCGCGCACCACATGCAGGTGAAGGCGATCCTCGCGCTCACCCAGTCGGGCTCGACCGCCTTGTGGGTGTCGCGTCTGGTGTCGGGTGTGCCGGTGTATGCGCTGACGCCGGAGCAGTCCGCGCGCCGCCGGATGTCGCTGTTCCGGGAGTGCCATCCGGTGGTGATGGAGTATCACACCAGCGACCTGCTGACGCTCCTGGCGGATGCCGAACGGGTGATGATGGACAGCGGGCTGCTGCAGCGCGGCGACCTAGTGGTGATCACCAGCGGCGAGCCGGTGGGCAAGTCCGGCGGGACCAACACCCTGAAGATTGTCCGGATCGGCGACCACCTCTAAGGAGTTTGCGCGGCCGCAGGCCCCGGCCTCCGAATCACCCTTGCACGGCCGCATAAGTCAAGCGTCCGGCTGCATGCTTGCCGCATAATCGGGGTCTCCTGAACCAAGTAACGGACCACCGCCATGCCATTGGTAGCCATGCGCCAGCTGCTGGATCATGCAGCTGAGAACGTCTACGGAATACCCGCCTTCAACGTCAACAACCTGGAGCAGGTCCAGGCCATCATGGCCGCCGCGAGCGAGATCGACGCCCCGGTCATCATGCAGGCTTCGGCAGGTGCCCGGAAATACGCCGGCGAGATCTTCCTGAAACGCCTCATCCAGGCGGCAGTGGAGTCGTACCCGAATGTCCCGGTCGTCATGCACCAGGACCACGGGCAGTCGCCCAAGGTCTGCCAGGGCGCGATCGATCTCGGCTTCTCGTCGGTCATGATGGACGGGTCGCTTCAGGAAGACGGCAAGACCATCGCCAGCTACGACTACAACGTCGAGGTGACCCGCAAGGTGGTGGACATGGCGCACCAGGTCGGCGTGACGGTCGAAGGCGAGCTCGGCTGTCTGGGCTCGCTGGAGACGATGAAGGGCGACAAGGAGGACGGCCACGGCACCGACGCCACCATGACGCGGGACCAGCTTCTGACCGATCC
>JACCRJ010000233.1 GCA_013813615.1 Lautropia sp.
TATGCGCGCTCGACACTCTCGCTGTCCCTGAACAAGCCTGTGACCATCGTCGAGTTGCCGCCATCTGATGCTGACTCTGCCATCGCCGCCTCCTGGGTCACCGCCGCGGGTTGAAGCCTCGAAGCTCGTATCAGCCTCCGAAGTCACGGACATGATCACACATAACCTCGCGTCGAGCCTGCCGAGACGATACCGGCTTATGGGTGATCGCCTCGCGTCGCCGCTGCACTGCCTGCCGTTTTCCTCTATTGATACGCCGTCTTCCAGGCGCTATGCTCAAGGAAACTCGCAGGCGCCGGCGCGATTTTGCGGTGCACAACGTGTACGGGTAACCGACGAGTATCGGGTATCGAAGAATGAAGCCCGGCGGGCCGCCCCTGGCGCGAATCAGTCAGGTAAGAATGCCAGGGAGACCATGGGGAGAATACCGTGAATATGCTTAGGCACTATTTCATCAGCGACAGCCTGGACGATCTGGAAGTCTTTGAAGAGCAACTGGAAGCCGCCGGTATCTCCACGCCTCAGATCCACGTACTCAGCCTCAACGATGCGGAAGTGGAGCATCACTCTCATCTGCACGCGGTAAAGTCCTTCATGAAAAACGACATTGTCCATTCCACAGAGCGAGGCGCCGTGGTGGGACTTTGCGCTTTCGCGCTGGTACTTGCCGTTGCTTATTTTGCTGGCTGGACCGAGTCCGCTGCCGGCTGGATGCCTTTCATTTTCCTGGCTGTCGTGCTGCTCGGGTTTTGCACATGGGAGGGTGGGTTGATCGGCATCCAGGAGCCTAACCACAACTTCGCCCGTTTCGCGCAAGCCTTGAAAGACGGCAAGCACATTTTCTTCGTGGATCTCGAACCAAGCCAGGAAGCGATACTGGAGAGGGTGCTCAAGCTCCACACGCAGGTGGAACTTGCGGGAACGGGATCATCCACCCCGCATTGGCTTATCACCCTGTGGCAGAAGTCCGGACTGGTCCGCCATGCGTGAGGTTACCGCCTACCGAGGCACCGACGGCACCGCAGATTGCGTCCCGAAGAAGGTGCCCCTCGTCAGGAAGGTATAGTCCGCTTCCAGCGCGCCGATGCCCAGCAGGACCAGCAACAGCAGCGGCGGGACCAGGATGGCATACATCAGGGCCAGCCGCTCCCAGAGCATGTGCATGAAGACGGCGACGATAAGCCCGGCCTTCAGCAGCATGAAGACGAGGATCAGGAACCACCGCAGGTAACCCTGGAACTGGAAGTAGTCGACAGCATAGGACGCAGCACTGAGAACGAACAGCAATCCCCAGATCTTGAGATAAACGCCGATAGGGTGTTGCTGCCCCTGTGCGTGTGCGGCAGGATGCTGCTGCCCCTGTGCGTGTGCCGCGGAATGTTGTTGCCCCTCTGCGTGTGCCACGATTTCCCCTACCAGAGATAGAAAAAGGCGAAGATGAATACCCACACCAGATCGACGAAGTGCCAGTACAGTCCCATGATCTCTACGATCTCGTAGTTGCCCTTTCTGCCGGTCAGAAATCCTGGCCGCTGGCGATCCAGATCTCCCCGCAGAACCTTCGTCGCCACGATGATCAGGAATATCACGCCGATCGTTACGTGAGTGCCATGAAAACCTGTGATCATGAAAAAAGTCGAGCCGAACTGCGCTGCGCCCATGGGGTTGCCCCAGGGACGCACTCCCTCTTCCGTGATCAGCTTGGTCCACTCAAAGGCCTGCATTCCGACGAATGACGCGCCCAGGGCCGCGGTGATCAGCAACAGGACGAAAGTCCTGACGCGATCTCTTCGATAGCCGAAGTTGACCGCCATGGCCATCGTCCCGCTGCTGCTGATCAGGATGAAGGTCATGATGGCAATCAGGAGGAGGGGGATGTGGTTGCCCCATAGCGTCAGTGCGAAAACCTCGCTGGGGTTGGGCCACGGCTCCGTGGTCGACATTCGCACAGTCATGTACGAAATCAGGAAGGCACCGAAGATGAAGGTATCGCTGACGAGGAAGATCCACATCATGGCCTTGCCCCATGGGACCTTCTTGAACGCCGACTGGTCCGAGGAGTAGTCGGCGACAATGCCTTGGAAGCCTTCAGGCGTCGGGAGGGTTTCTCCCGCACCCGTCAGCACGGGTTGCGTCATGTGCTTTGGCCCCTTCAGGTAGACAACAGCAGCGCGAACAAAACCAGCCAGACCAGGAGCAGATAGTGCCAGTACACCGTGCACAGCTCCACACTCAACCGTACCTCGCCGACCGCAATCCCGCGCCACAACCTGGCGGTGGCCCTGCCCCAGACCACCAGGCCCCCCAACAGGTGCAAACCGTGCAGCGCGGTTAGCAGGTAAAAGAAAGCGTTGGCCGGATTGGCCACCACAGGATAACCCGAGGCGTTCAGCTGTCGCCAGACCACAAGCTGCCCGGCGAGGAAGGCGAAGGTGAGAACACCCCCGGCGATCAGGCCGATTCTCACGCCGTCCGTGTGTCCCCGGTTTGCCGCAGCCCGCGTCCATTGCATGGCGACACTGGTCGCGATCAGCACACCCGTGTTCAACCACAGCAGCCCAGGCTCCGGCAAGGGCTTCCAGTCCCCCAGTTCCATCCGCATGGCATAGGCGCTGACAAAGAGCGCGAACAGGGACGTCACCACCGCGAGAAATACCCACAGGCCGATCTTCGCCGCAGGCGGGGATACGTCGTCCCGGTGAACGTCTTCGGTGCCCTGCGCCACCCAAGGCCGGACGTTCATGGTTTGCTTCAATAGCCACCCGACGACGACGGCCATCAATCCGCCAAGCAACAGCAACGTGATGGATTGACCCACGTTCAGTTACCTCGGCGCTTACGCCTTGTCGTTCGCACCGGCCGCTACGTCGTCCGGTGGGACGTTTTGCGGAATGAAGTCCTGCTTGGCGCCTGGCACGCTGTAGTCGTAAGCCCAGCGGTAGACCAGCGGCAGGGTCTCGCCGAAGTTGCCGTGCCTCGGCGGGGTGTGGGGGGTCTGCCACTCCAAGGTGGTGGCGTTCCAGGGGTTGGGACCCGATGGTTTGCCCTTGAAATAGCTCCAGAACAGATTGAACACGAACAGCAACTGGAAGTAGCCGACGACCAGCGCCGCGATGGTGATCGCCACGTTCAGGGAATGCGCCGATTCGGGGATGAAGTCAGTGCCACCCACTGCAAAGTACCGACGCGGCACGCCCAGGAAGCCCAGGTAGTGCATCGGCAGGTAGATCGCATAGGTCCCGAGGAAGGTGCCCCAGAAATGAATCTTGCCCAAGGTATCGTCCAGCATGCGGCCGGTGACCTTGGGGTACCAGTGGTAGATCGCCCCGAATATGACCATGATAGGCGCCACGGCCATCACCATATGGAAGTGGGCGACCACGAAGAAAGTGTCCGAAAGCGGCACGCTCACGGTGACGTTGCCGAGGAACAGGCCTGTCAGCCCGCCGTGTATGAACGCGAAGATGAACCCGATGGCAAACAGCATCGGCAGGGTGAGGTGTATATCGCCGTGCCACAGCGTCAGCACCCAGTTGTAGACCTTGATGGCTGTGGGAACGGCGATGATGAGGGTGGTGGTGGCGAAGAAGAAGCCGAAGTACGGGTTCATTCCGCTGACGTACATGTGATGCGCCCACACCACGAAACTGAGCCCGCCAATGGCCAGAATCGCCCAGACCATCATGCGATAGCCGAAGATGTTCTTTCTCGCATGGACACTGAGGAGGTCAGAGACGATGCCGAAGGCCGGCAAGGCGACGATGTAGACCTCGGGGTGGCCGAAAAACCAGAACAGGTGTTGAAACATCAGCGGGCTCCCGCCGCTGTAGGCGAGCGGCTTTCCCATCGAGACGATGGCGGGCATGAAGAAACTCGTGCCGAGCGTCAGGTCCAGCGTCATCATCAGGGCGCTCACGAACAGCGCGGGAAAGGCCAGCAGCGCCAGGATGGTGGCCATGAAAATACCCCAGATCGTCAGGGGCAGCCGCATCATCGTCATCCCCCGGGTGCGGCCCTGCAATACCGTCACCACATAGTTCAAACCGCCCATGGTGAATCCGATGATGAAGAACATCAGGGAAACGAGCATCAGGATGATCCCCCCGGCCGCCCCCGGCGTGCCCTGCAGAATCGCCTGCGGGGGGTATAGGGTCCAGCCGGCGCCGGTGGGCCCGCCGGGCACGAAGTAGCTCGCGACCAGCAGCAACACCGCCAAAAGATAGATCCAGTAGCTCAACATGTTGGCGTAGGGGAAAACCATGTCCCGGGCGCCTACCATCAGCGGGATGAGGTAGTTGCCAAACCCCCCCAGAAACAGCGCGGTGAGCAGATAGACCACCATGATCATGCCGTGCATGGTGACAAACTGAAGGTAGTTCGCGGGTTCTATGAAAGAGAAGATCTGCGGGAACCCCAGTTGCAGCCGCATCAGCCACGACAACACCAACGCCAGCAGCCCGATCCCGATCGCAGTAATCGAATACTGGATGGCGATGACCTTGGCGTCCTGGCTCCAGATGTACTTCCCCAGGAAGGTTTTCGGATGGTAGAGCTCTGCCTCTTCGAATTCTGCAGGAGGAACAAAAGCGTTTTCGTCGTGAGCAACGTAAGACATGGAAACTACCCCTTTACTGATCGAGGGTGCGCGCCGGCGCAATGCTCAGCGAAGCGTATTGACGTAGGCAACGAGGTCATTGATCGCCTGCTGGTTGGCCAGGACGGAGGACATCAACGCCATCTGAGTTCCGTACACGTCCTGCGGATGGCTGCCGCGAACGCCCAGCTTGAAGTTCTTCAGTTGAGTGGCAAGGTACCAATCGCTCATACCCCGCAGCCGGGGGGCATTCATGGCCTGTATGCCCTGGCCATCATTGCCGTGACAGGCTCCGCAAGTAGATACATAAAGACTTTGACCGCTGCTCGGACTGCCACTCACCGTGACCGGGGCAGGCTTGTCCGGAAGCGTCCGGACGTACGCGCTGACATTGCCGATGGCGGCATCGTCGCCGAGCGTCGCGGCCATCGGCGCCATCATCTTTCCAAAGACATCCTGGTCGTGGGCCCCCCGGACGCCGTGCTTGAAATATTTCAATTGCCGTTGCAGGTACCAGTCCTCTTGCCCGGTCAGTTTCGGCGCATTGAGCTGGCGATTTCCCTCCCCCTGCGATCCGTGACAGCCGGCACACGGTGCATAGAGCTGCTGCCCTGCGGCGACATCAGGGGGCGCCTGCGCTGAGGTTTGCGCGAACGTCGGGTAGCTGTCCAACCACGCCTGAAACGCCTGCTGTTCTTCCACTACCACTTTGCCGCGCATGGCGAAGTGCGCCACACCGCACAACTCGTTGCAAAGGATGTCGAACTTCCCGATCCGGGTGGGGGTGAACCAGATGTACGTGACCACGCCCGGCACCAGATCCATCTTGGCCCTGAACTGTGGTACCGCGAAGTTGTGCAGGACGTCAAGGGAACGGAGCTGCGCCTTGATCGGTTTGTCCAGGGGGAGATGCAGCTCCTGGGTCGCTACCAGCACGTCGTCCTGTCCGTCGGGATCTTCTGGATTAAGACCAAACGGGTTCTTGTCGCTCAGGTGCCGGGCGGCGGCGGTACCCAGCTTGCCGTCCTTCCCGGGAAAACGAAAGCGCCAGTGCCACTGCTGACCCACCACCTCGAAGACCGCCGCATCTTCCGGGACGGTGACGAAATTGGCCCATACGAACAGGCCGGGAGCCAACAGGGAGACGACGCCCACGGTGGTCACTCCGGTGAGCCACCATTCCAGCCGCTTGTTCTCGGGTTCGTACGCCGCCCGGCGCCCCTTGCGGTGGCGAAAGCGCATCACGCAATAAGCCACGAACAGATTGACGGCGACGAAAACGAATCCGGTGACCCAGAACGTGATGCTGATCGTGTCGTCGATCGCGCCCCAATTGGAAGCGATCGGGGTGAAATACCACGGCGTCAGGAAGTGGAACAGGAGGGAGCCTGCGACCAGCAAAACCAGTACGACTGCTAGGATCATGGCGGTGAGTCCGGTGCTTGGCAAGATACCGCGGACGCATGCACACGAACCGTGTGCATCACTGCAACCTCGACGGGTATGCTAGAGCAACTGCCGGAGATTCGCGACGATTTATTGCCGGAAGATCAGAGCACAGGCAAGGCGGGGGCCGGAATCGCCCGCCAAGTGGCTGTTCGGCTGCCCATCCCGGCCCTGAAATTCAACATCAGGAGCCCCCCGACCAGCGCCGTCGCACCGCCGGTGTGGAGCACCGCGGCGGCCATCGGCCAGTCGAGGAATATGTTGGTCAGTCCGGTGATCAATTGAGCAAGCAGCATCAGCAGCAACCATCTGCCGACCCGTTCCAGGCCCGCGACGCGCCGCACCCGCCAGGCCAGCACGCCGAGCACGGCCAGCACTCCATAGGCCATCAGGCGGTGCGCGTAATGAATTGCGGTGAGCGCCGGGAAAGGCAATCCTGCACCGTCGGCGGTCTTGCCGAGCGGACGCCAGATCTCGAAGCCCGCTGCAACGTCCATGCTCGGCCACCAGGATCCCTGGCATAGGGGGAAGTCCCGGCAGGCGAGGGTCGCGTAATTACTGCTGACCCAGCCGCCCAGCGCGATCTGGACGAACAGCAACAGCAAAGCCACGGCACCCCATGGACGATACCGCGCGGCATCGGGTGATACCGGCGGATGATGGCTGATCCGGTTG
>JACCRJ010000098.1 GCA_013813615.1 Lautropia sp.
CGCCGATAGCGCCCAGCGGGAAGTCGGGCGACGTCGCCGCTGCGCCAGGCAACAGGGAAAGAGGCGCCGGCGTGCCGCAGTCGCCGCCGTCGGCGGCTGCGCCGCTCCAGCAGGCAACGGATAAACCAGTCGAAAATCGGGCCGGGCAACCTTCAGGAGACGGCGGCCGGGCGCCGGGCGAATCTTCACCAACCGCTCCATTGGCCCCACCCGACACCTCACCGGGCGCCGCAACCGGCGACTGCAGGCCCGAACTCAGGGCACTCAATCTCTGCGGCAAAGTGAGCCGACCTCTCTGAACGGTTCCGGTCCCGATTTCCTGTTTCTCTCCGGCTTTCCCACCCACACATCGAAGGCGAATGACATGCGAAACCTGTGCCGCGGCCTGGCGTTTGCAGCACTGATGGGATCCAGCCTCTTCACAGCAGGGGCAGCCTTTGGAATCGAATACAAGATCGTGACCGCCTCGCCGCGCGGCACCTACATCGAGATCGGGCGGGACCTCGCGAAGTTCGTGGCGCCGGCGGCGGACGTCCAGCTGGAAGCCTTACCGTCTGCGGGATCGGCCGAGAACGTCAGGCGGTTGCGGCATGAACCCGGCGTCAAGTTCGCGCTCGTCCAGTCGGATGTCTACCAGGCATATCTCGACCAGGCTGCCGCCGGCAACCGCGAGGCACGTGGCCTGATCAGCCCGCTGCGGTTGATCCTGCCCTTGTACAACGAAGAGATCTACTTCGTGGCCCGCCAGGATGCGCCTTTCGACAAGGTCCATGAAATCAGGGACCAGCGCATCAGCATGGGACCGATCGGCAGCGGAACCGCGCTGACGGCCGCCACCCTCTACCGGCAGATGTTCGGCTCGTCGGTCGCCGACGACAAGGCGCAGTTCCAGTCCAACGAGGACGGACTGTCCAAGCTGGTTACCGACAAGAGCGTGGACGTCGTGATCATCGTGGCGGGACAGCCGGCCAAGGTGCTGGCGGACATGAAGCCGGAAGCCAAGGCGCTGATCAAACTGCTCAAGTTCGACGCGCAGCAGCCGGGGGGCCAGGAGGCACTGAAGACCTATTTCGACGCCACGGTGAGGGCAGCGAGCTACCCCAACCTCCTGACGGAGGATATCCCCTCGGTCGCAGTCAAAGCGTTCCTGGTGACGTACAACTACGACCAGGGGCACACCCGCCGATACCTCGGCAACTTCGCGCAGTCGCTGTGCGAGAACTTCGCCAAGCTGCAGGCCGAAGGACACCCGAAGTGGAAGGAGGTCAAGCTCGAAATGCCGGAGGTCGGCCGCGGCTGGACCTACTTCCCGGAAACCACGCGCCGGATCCGCTCCTGCCTCTCGCCGGCTGCCACCCCGGCGACGGCGGCAACGCCGGCGCCCTCACCTGCGCCGGCCAGGCGGGCGTGCAATCAACAGGAACGCATCCTGGGAATCTGCAACTAGGAGCATCGCACCAGCCTCTGCAGCCCGCGCGCCTCACTCCAGGCCGATCGAAGCCACCACCGAGGCGACCGCCAGCGACAGCTTTCGGGCGCAGTTCAGATCGAGGAATTCGTTGGGACCGTGGGCGTTGGAGCCGGGCCCGAGTACGCCGGTGATCAGGAACTGCGCCCGCGGGAACCGCACGCCGAGCATGTTCATGAACGGGATGGTGCCGCCTTCGCCCATCCATGCCGCCTCCTTGCCGAAGGCCTGGCCCGACGCGGCGTCGACGGCGCGTTGGAGCCACTCCGCCGTCTCGGGCGCATTCCAGCCGCTGGCAGCTGCGTCCATCTCGAAGTGGACCCGGGCGTTGTAAGGCGGATCCCGCTCGAGTTCCCGCTTCATTGCCGCTGCCGCCGCCGCGCCGTCCACCGTCGGCGGCAGGCGCAGGCTCAACTTGAGCGAGGTCTTCGGGCGCAGCACGTTCCCGGCATTGCCGAGACTCGGGAGGTGCTCAGCGCCGGTCACCGACAGCGCGCCCCGCCACGTGCGGTTGAGGATCCCTTCCACCGGGTCGGTGGTGACAGGCATGGCGTGCAGATGGGCGGTGCTGCTGCCGTCCGGCGAGTGGTCGCAACCGACCCAGGGGAACTGCCGCCACACCGACTCGCCGAGGATCACGCCGGCACGCTCGGCTTGCGCCAGCCGTTCGGCAGGAACAGTCGCGGAAAAATCGGGCATCAGCAGCCTGCCGGTCTCAGGATCATCCAGGCGGTTGAGCAGCCGGCGTGCAACCCGGAAGGTGGACGGAACGATGCCGCTGGCGTTGCCCGAATGGACGCCTTCCGTCAGCATCTCCACGGTGAGGGTGCCGCCGATCAGACCCCGCAGGGACGTGGTCACCCACAGCTGGTCGTAGTTGCCGCAACCGGAATCCAGGCCCGCCACCAGCAGGACGTTGCCGAAGCGCGGCGCCAGCAGGTCCAGGTACGCCGGCAGATCCGGCGAACCGGACTCTTCGGAGGTTTCGATCAGTCCGACGCAGCGGGGCCGCGTGATCGCCTGCGCGTCCAGCGCCTGGATCACCGACAGCGCCGTGTAGACGGCGTAACCGTCGTCCGCGCTGCCGCGGCCATAGAGCCGGTCGTTCTCGATCACCGGACGATAAGGTCCGAGGTCCTGGCGCCACCCCTCCATTTCGGGCTGCTTGTCCAGGTGTCCGTAGAACAGCACCGATGCGTCGTTGCTCAGGCCGCCGGTGGCGGGCACTTCGAAATAGAGGCAGGGCG
>JACCRJ010000238.1 GCA_013813615.1 Lautropia sp.
CCCCCATTCCTGCCGCGAGGGGGCTGCCCCGAAGGCGCCGGGGCCCGGGGCGGCGCGCGAACGCCATGGTGCGTGGGACTTCAGGGATTATGAATTGGAACGCTCATCGTAAAGACGCAGCCGGTCCCGACAATGTTCCGCACGCTCAAGATGCCCCCGCATGCTTCGATGCTTTGCCGTGCGATTGCCAGGCCCAGGCCAAGCCCGGAGCTGTCGTGGTTTCGTCGAGAGAAGGCTGTGAACATTCTCTCCGCGCTTCCAGGCTGAAGGCCGCCGCAGCGGTCTTCGACTTCGATGAGGACACGCGCTCCTTCAGCGTAAGCGCGGAGCGTGACGTGGGTGTGCGCTTGCGTGAACTTGAAGCCGTTCTGGATCAGATTCGCCAAGGCGGCCAGCAACAGGTCCCGGTCTCCCGCGGACTGCAGAAGCGGGTCTACAGCCGCTACCCGAAAGTCGACGCTTCTGAAAGTTGCGTCCAGCGCCGCGACCTGTGCTGCGTCGGCAATGAATTGAGCCGTGTAGAAGACATCGTGTGTTGCTACATCTACATTCTTCAGTCGCACCTCATTGACTGAATGATCGATGAGCGTACTCAGCGCAGCGAGGCTACGCTTCAGTACACCTCCAGTAGCACCAGACAAAGGGAGGTTGCCCAACTCGAGTGCAGCAACAGCGAGCTTTGCAGTTCCGATTGAATTGCGCAACTCGTGCACGAGGAACCCCATCCGTTCGTTGACCTCGGCGGCCTGTCTAGTGGCCAGGGTAGCGTCGCGCACGAAACTGAACTCGGCGACAGCATCAGCGATGCCATTGTCCAGGCAGCGATTCAGCGTGCGAAACTCGTCGATCGCAAAAGGAGCGTCACGCTCGACAGCCAAGTCAGTGATGGCTTGGCAGAGGTCACCATAATCGTGAACGACCTGGTCAACCGAAAACCCGAGTTCCAGCAGTTTCTTGCCGTGTGCTGCGGCGCTTATGCTCATCTCGGAGACCCGGAGCAAACCGCCGCCGGATCCGCCGGATATCCTGAAACTCTCTACGGCCTCATTGTCTTCTTCAGCCTGAAGTGTTCGCCTCAGTTGCTCCAGGAACAACGGCACACCGTTCCTCAGCTGCTCTTCCGTCGCCGCGCGTTGCGGCCGGCCGGCGACCTTGGCCTTGCAGCGAGCAATCAAATCCTCGCGATTGTTCTCCAAGAACTTGTGCATCATCGGGTACTACTCCGGTTTGGACCAGCATTGGGGCCAGCCTGCGGGTGCTGTTACAGGCATAGCCTCCAGTACGGACCGTGACGGTCGCGCCTTCCCCGTCATCAGTATGCGCTTCTTTCGAGAGAGCCGCAGGGACCATATGATGGGTTAAGTCGGCGGGCTCAGCTCTTGCTTGGGAGTTTCATCACGGCAAGATATGGAGCGCCAAATGACCCAGCCTCAGCACGACCAGCACCAAAGCTCGACCGCCGAAGAGGGCGCCCGTACCGTGGAAGACATCAACCGCGAGGCTGCCGCAGCGCGGGCAACCTATCGGCAGGGTGTCGAGTGGATCGAAGACCGCAGGAGCCGGCCGCGCGGCACCGGCGCGAATTCCGAAGGGCTGCCGGGATAGACTTCACCGGCCAAGTTCTCGGCTTGGCCCCGATGTCGCCTGCTGCTGCCGCACCGATCCGGCGGCCAAGGCCCGGCCGGGACGAACCCGCGGCGACCCTCCGGCCGCGACACTTCTGCCTGACCGTTCCATGCTCGAAACCCGCGGCCTGCGCCGCCTTCACGTCGGCCCGATCGACCTGCTCCTGCAGGCGGGGGAGTGCGTTTCGGTAGCAGGGCGCTCCGGTTGCGGCAAGAGCGTGCTCCTGCGGATGATCGCCGACCTGGATCCGCAAGACGGCGACGCCTGGCTGGACGGCGAGCCCTGCTCACAGATGCCGGCGCCGGCGTGGCGTCGCCGGGTCACCTACGTCGCGGCCGAGTCCGGCTGGTGGGACGAGACGGTCGCGCGTCATTTTGCGCCGGATGTCGACCTGGCGGCGCTCCTGCCGGTCGTCGGCATCTCCCCGAAAGCCCGTGACTGGCCCGTCGTCCGCCTCTCCACCGGCGAACGGCAGCGGCTCGCCCTGTTGCGCGCCCTGAGTCCTGTCAACCGCGTGTTACTGCTCGACGAGCCGACCTCCGGGCTGGATGCCGAAAGCACCGCCCTGGTGGAGTCCCTGCTGCACAGCCGGCTGGCAGCCGGCACCGCGATCGTGCTGGTCACCCATGATCCGGCTCAGGCCGGGCGGATGGCGTCCAGGCACCTCGAGCTGAGCGACGGACGACTTCGGGACCGGGCAGCTTGAACCCGCCGCTGGTCGGCTACTGGGATCTTGCGATCGGCGCCTGCCTGGTGGTGCTGAACGCGGTGCTTTCGCTCCTGCTCAACCTGCGTATCGCGCGGGACTTGCTGGTCGCCGGCGTGCGGGTGGTTGTGCAGCTGCTGCTGGTGGGACTGGTGCTCAGGGCGGTGTTCGACCTGTCGTCTCTGCTGCCGGTTGCAGCTGTGCTGCTGGCGATGCTCGCGGCAGCGACCTACGAAATCGTGTCGCGCCAGCAGCGCCGTCTCGCCGGTGCCTGGGGCATCGGCATCGGCGCCGGCATCACGACACTCGCGACGGTCTTCGTGACCGCCTTCGGGCTGGCCGCTTTGCGCCCGGATCCCTGGTTTGCACCGCAGGTCCTCATACCGCTGGCCGGCATCGTGCTGGGCAGCGTCATGAACGGTGTGAGCATCAGCCTGAACGCATTCAACACCGCCATCGTACGCGAGCGTGCGGCCATCGAGGCGCAGCTCGCGCTGGGTGCGAGCCGGGGCAGGGCGTTCAGGTCGATGCAGCGCAGCGCCTTGCGCAGCGGCTTGATTCCGATCGTCAATCAGATGTCTGCCGCCGGCATCATCACGTTGCCTGGCATGATGACCGGCCAGATCCTCGCAGGGATGGACCCCTTCGAAGCCGCGAAATACCAGATTCTCGTGCTCTTCCTGCTGGCCGGAGGCGCCGGGCTGGGCGCGCTCGGCGCTACCTGGCTGGCGGTGCGGCGGGTCAGCGATGAGCGCGACCGGCTGCGGCTCGACCGCCTGCGCAAGGAATGACCCGCTCGAACTGTCGCACCCGATCGCCCTGGACCCGCCGGTCGCCAGGACCGGCAGTCGGCCAAGAACCGACGTTCGTGACGGCGCCCTTACTGCCAGGCCGCCGCGTACTCCGTCGCAAAATGCGCAAAAGGACGCGGCTCATGTCCGGTGAGGGCTTGCACATCGGGGCTGATGCCGGCGGCCCAGCCCTGGCGGTAGAC
>JACCRJ010000246.1 GCA_013813615.1 Lautropia sp.
CTAGTCCAGGAGGCTGTCATCGGCCGGTCCCGTTCGTGCCTCTTCCGCGGGCGGCTGTTCCTGATCGACAGGGGCGCCGGAGCTGCCTGTTTCCTCAGGAACGTCTCAGGAACGGGGAGCCGGCACACTTCTGCTGCTGCACCTCAACCAAGGAGAAGCACCATGTATCACTACACCCTGACCGGCCACTCATTGCAGGCGGCACTGCGTTATTCGTTGTCGCTTCTGCTGGCTTCGGCCGCGTCCTTCGCCCAGGCACAAGCGCCTGCTCAAGAGCAAGCTCTGACGTTCACCGCGGGAGATGCGCAACTCAAGTGGGGGCCCTGTCCGCCGTTCCTGCCGCAAGGATGCGGCATCGCCGTTCTTCACGGGGACCCTTCGAAAGATAACGTGGACGTGTTCCTCAAAGTGCCCGCCAGATCGTCGATCCCGCTCCATTGGCACACCTCGGCCGAGCGAATGGTGCTGGTAGCCGGCGAGCTTCAGGTCACCTATCACGGTCAGAAGATGGCGGTTCTGAAGCCAGGGACTTATGCATACGGCCCCCCAAATTGCCACACAACGGCTTCTGCGCAAGCGACGTTGCCTGTGTCCTCTTCATTGCGTTTGAATCGCCATTGGACGCCGTACCGGTCGAAGGCGCTGCAAAATAGTGGTGGGAAGGGCGGCGAGGGCGGCGAGGGCGCCCCGAAGTTCTTACCTCAGGTACGGGCACCGGCGCTGCCCCAGGCTTGCTGAGGGCCGGCCTTGTCCTGCGCCAGCTTCTCACGAAGAACGGCGTTGATCTCCGCACCGAGGATCAACGTCACCGCGCTCAAGTACAGGAACACGAGCGTCGCTACAAGACCTGCGAAGCCGCCATACACCAGCAGCAGTTTGCCCGCGCCTCGCCACGTATACGAAAGCATCGCCGCAAGGCCGACCCACAGCGCCGCGCCAACCAGCGCGCCCGGCAGGACCGTGCGCAGGCGTTGGGGAATGTCGGGCAGCCAACCATAGAGGAGCGCATACATTGCCGCCAGCACGACAAATGCGAGGCTGTAGCGAACCCCCGTGCGCAACCACAAGACATCCGCGCCGACACCGACCGTGTTCTCGAGGAACTGCCACACGTACGGCATGATGACCACCGAGCTGAACGCGGCCATCGAAGCGGCCCCGACGACGATGGTGAACAGCGTCACCTTGATGCGCGCCTTCCAGAACGAAAGGCCGAGCTCGATTCCATACGCCTTGTTCAGTGCGGTACGAATAGCCTGGACACCCGAGGACGCGGTCCAGACCGTGATCAGGATGCCGATCGCGAGCAGCGCCTGGTTGCGCTGGCTCAGCACCTGATCGACGACCGGCTGCAGCGCGTCCTGTACGACAGGAGGTGCGTAGCCCACCACGCGCCCGGCCAACGCCGCGGCGTCGCCTGGATGGCCCAGAAAGCCAGCCGCCGCGGACACGAGGATCAGCAGCGGGAACATCGCGAGCACAGCAGAAAACGCCACGCTACCGGCCTGATTGGCGCTCTGGTGAGTGATGTAACCCTTCATCGCCAGCACGGCAACGCGCAGACCAGGCACGCGGTAAAGCACGTTTCGTAAACGGCTCCCGAATTTTTGCGTCCAGGTCAAACTGCTTTCTGTCGCGAGGGTGCCGCGTCCCCGGGCGTCTTTCGCCCGACCAGATACGTGACTCCGCCGCTCCCATAGCGCTCGGAATGGAGAACATTCGCGTGAAGATGAAAAACATCTCCAACCCGATACACCCGCTCTCCTCCTTCCGTGCGGATGCTCAGGTCTCCTTCCAGCACCAGGGCCTTCGCTTCGAAGGGATGCGCGTGGAACTCAAGACCCCCATTGGCCTCCCGCGCCACCGTCACCACCTCGTCGAACGACTCCGCTGCCAGCAGCGCCGTGAATTCATCTCGTTGCATCGTCATTCTCCTGAGTTGATCTAGTATTCCAGATTGCTGCCGGCCCAGGTTGAATCGGCCTCCTGGGCTCGGGCGCGCTATGGGTTGGACCGACAGATACGCAACCCGTCGCGCAAAGGCCATGATGAAATGCTATGCAGAATCGAACCGGATTGCCAGCGCCGTGTTACCGGGTGCCTGCTCGTCCACTCGAATCGGCGCCGCCGGGGGGTGCGACCGGCGCTGCCGCGCGGTAGCGGCGTCGCAGGGACGCTGGGGCGGGCGCTGCCTGGGCTCGCCGTTTGCTTAATTCGCGAAGCGCATGGACGACGGCAGAGGAAGTCGCGAACCTACATCGGGATCTCGGGCTGGCGATACGCCGGGTGGCGCGGGGTCTTTTATCCGCCGAAGCTTG
>JACCRJ010000264.1 GCA_013813615.1 Lautropia sp.
GCCGGACCCTGCGCGATGTTAGGCGCAGGCAGACGTCGCGTCAAACTGGTAAGCTATCTTATATAAGACATCTTTGACCTTGTTTTGACGGTTTCTCTGACTGTTACGCTGACCTATCGATCAGGTAATTGCGGACTATCCGGCGGAGTCCCCCATGAGAGCACATCCGCGTACGCATCGGCAGGACGCCCCTGACGCCCGCCAACCGGTTGGTGGCGCGCTCGCCTCGGCGCCCCCGCCCGCTGCCGTGCCGGCGGCATCGCCCGTCCGGACACCGGCCGCTTGCGCCGCGCCGCGCTTTCAGCCGCTGTACCGGCAGATCAAGACAGCGATCCTGCAGGGCATCGAGAGCGGCGAGTGGAGCGCCGGCGAGATGATTCCCAGCGAGATGGATCTGGCGCGGCGTTTTTCGGTGAGCCAGGGCACGGTGCGCAAGGCGGTGGAGGCACTGGCGGCGGAGAACATGCTGGCTCGGCGCCAGGGCAAGGGCACCTATGTCAGTTCCCATCGTGAGGCGCGAGCGCAGTTCCGCTTCCTGCGCCTGCGCCCGGATGAAGGCCCCGCGACGCAGCCGAGCAGCCGCATCCTCGACTGCCGCCGCAGCCGCGCGCCGGCGGATGTCGCGCGGGCGCTGTCGATCCGCACCGGTGAGTCGGTCCTGTTCATCCGTCGCCTCCTGGCCTTCGAGGAAACACCGGTGGTGCTGGACGATATCTGGCTGGCCGGTGAGGAGTTCCGGCAACTAACCGCCGAGCGGCTCGCCAACCATTCCGGGCAGCTGTATGCGGTCATCGAAAGCGAACTCGGCACGAAGATGATCCGGGCAAGCGAGAAGCTGCGGGCAGTCTGCGCCAGCGAAGGCCAGGCCGACGCACTGGGGGTGGAGCACGGTTCGCCGTTGCTGCTGGTGGAGCGGGTGACGTCGACCTTCAACGGCCTCCCGGTGGAGTTGCGCCGCGGCCTGTGCCGCACCGACCGCCATCACTACGTCAATGAACTCTGAAGTGCCGGTGCGCAGGTAGGTTGCCGCTGTACCCTTGTTCATGACCCCGGGTCGCGTTGTTGCACCGCCGGAAATGCGTAACAATACTTTGTTGGCGCGTGCACGCATGCCGCCGATCGTGACAACTTCGGGAAGTACACCGGGAACGGAAAACACATGGATGAAATCGACAAAGGGCGGCGCACGGCGAGGCCCGTGTATCGGAACCTCGGACTGGCGCAGATCCTGGGCTACCGGATGCCGCCGTCGGCCGTGGTGTCGATCCTCCACCGCATCAGCGGTGTGCTGCTGTTCCTGATCGGCATTCCTTTCATCCTCTACCTTTTCCAGAACAGCCTCACGTCGGAACTGAGTTTCGAGGTCTACCGCCGCGCCGTCTCCTCCTGGCTCGGCAAGCTGGTGCTGCTGGTGCTGATCTGGTCGTTCTTGCACCACCTGCTGGCAGGTATCCGCTTCCTCCTGCTGGACCTGCACATCGCCGGCGAACGGGAGCAGGGCATGATCACCGCGCAGGTGGTGCTTGTCCTGAGCATTTTGCTCACGGTGGCCTGTGCGCTGCCGCTGTTTGGTCTGTTCTGAGGGCTTTTGCCGCAATGCCTTGCCACCGGTATCCCGATTCCCGCCCTCGCATTCACCAGCACCCCCTCTTCTCCACCCACCGTGCTCCTCGCTCCTTCAGCAAAGGCTGCCGCATGACTACCAAGCGTATCGTCACCGGCGCCCACTACGGCTTGCGTGACTGGCTCGGCCAGCGCATCACCGCCATCGCCCTGGTCCTCTACACTTTCTACCTGCTCTTTGCGGTGATGACCGTGCCGACGCTCACCTACAGCAGCTGGTATCGGCTTTTCCTGAACCCTTTCATGAAGGTGGCGACGCTGCTGGCGATGCTGGCGCTGATCTACCACGCCTGGGTCGGCATCCGCGACGTGCTGATGGACTACTTCCGCGCGACCTGGATGCGCCTGTCGCTGGAGGTCCTCACCTTCGCGCTCCTGGCCGGCTACGCCTGCTGGACCGTCATCATCCTGTGGAAGATCTGATGCCCCCTATCGGGATACGCAATCTGGATGGAATGCTGAGATGCCGGACGTTCTGAATCACCTTGCAAACCACCTGCCGCGGCGCCGCTTCGATGCGGTCATCGTCGGTGCCGGCGGCTCCGGCATGCGCTGCTCGCTGCAGCTGGCCCGTGCCGGCTATTCGGTTGCCGTGCTCTCCAAGGTTTTTCCCACCCGGTCGCACACCGTCGCCGCCCAGGGCGGTATCGGCGCGTCGCTCGGCAACATGAGCGAGGACAACTGGTACTGGCACATGTTCGACACCGTCAAGGGTTCCGACTACCTCGGCGATCAGGACGCGATCGAATACATGTGCCGTCTGGCACCGGAGGTCGTCTACGAGCTCGAGCATTTCGGCATGCCGTTCGACCGTAATGCCGACGGCACCATCTACCAGCGTCCGTTCGGCGGCCACACCGCCAACCTGGGGGAGAAGCCGGTGCAGCGGGCCTGCGCGGCGGCCGACCGCACCGGCCACGCGATGCTGCACACGCTTTACCAGCGCAACATCCAGGCTAGAACGCAGTTCTTCGTGGAATGGATGGCGCTCGACATGATCCGGGACGCGCAGGGCGATGTCGTGGGCGTGGTGGCGCTGGAGATCGAAACGGGCGAGGTCATGATCCTCGAGGCGAAGGTGACGGTGCTCGCCACCGGCGGCGCCGGGCGCATCTTCGCCGCGTCGACCAACGCCTACATCAACACCGGTGACGGCCTCGGCATCGCGGCGCGGGCGGGACTGCCGCTGGAGGACATGGAATTCTGGCAGTTCCATCCCACCGGCGTCGCCAATGCTGGCGTGCTGATCACCGAAGGGGTGCGCGGCGAAGGCGGCATCCTGCTGAACAAGGACGGCGAGCGCTTCATGGAACGTTACGCGCCCACGCTGAAAGACCTGGCACCCCGGGACTTCATCTCCCGCTCGATGGACCAGGAAATCAAGGAAGGCCGCGGCTGTGGCCCGGACGGCGATTATGTCCTGCTCAAGCTGGATCATCTCGGCGCCGACAAGATCATCAACAAGCTTCCATCGATTCGCGAAATCGCAATCAAGTTCGCCAA
>JACCRJ010000104.1 GCA_013813615.1 Lautropia sp.
CGTTGAGGTCGGTAGCGCTCACGTAACGAGGCTCGTGCGCACAGCGTGCTCGACGACCCTCCGCTAGGTGGTCCATCCTCCCGCGATCTCTCCTTCGGCGCGCAGAAATTCCATCGGGATGGCGCAGGGATGGTTGGTGGATGGCGTACGGATGGTTTATAGGTTATGATGCGTCCATGACGGACTAAGTGGCAGGACGCTGATGACAATCGCTAAACCCTCTGGCAAGGCAGGCGCGTCCGCTTTGGAGCCGGTGTCCCGGCAGCGCACCACGGACAGCGAGAAGCTCACGATCAATCTCGGCGCCGTCGATCTTGGCAGCATCGATCTCCTGGTCGCTGAAGGTTTCTTCTCGAACCGCTCCGACCTGATCCGCACGGCCGTCCGCAATCTGCTCGCGAGCCATCGGGACGTCCTCAACAGCGCGCTCGTGCGCCAGGATCGGTCGCTGGGCCTGCGGCGGATCTCCCGGGCGGAACTGGAAGCGGTTCGCCAGGCAGGCCAACGGCTTCGTATCAGCGTGGTCGGCCTGGTGGTGATCGATGACGACGTCACGCCGGCCCTGGCGCGGGATGCCATCGAATCGCTCTCGGTGCTCGGCTCCCTGCAGGCGAGCGCACCGGTCCGCCAAGTGCTCACGGAACTTCTCCAGCCGCAAGGCAGGCAGCATCAACACACCAAGCAAGGAATCGCATGACCTCGATGTTCAAGACAGCCATGCTGGCTGCGACACAACTCACCGCTGCCGGCAGCCTGACCGCTGCGACTGCAGCCATACAGCGTGCGCTGGCCGGCGATTTGCCCGTACCAACTCCACATGCGCCCGCAACCGGAGGCGCAGCCGCGCGCGCCGGCGGACCAAGGGGCGACACGATCGATATCGAGGCGCGTTGGCTCGATGCACGGGAAGAGTACGGATCAGCACAAGGACCGGCAAACGTGGTGAGGCCGGCAGAACCTGCCACGGGCCGGATGCTGTCGGGAACCCACACCGCGCCCGCCGGAACCCGCGACTACCTCCTCTACCTGCCGCCGCAGGCCGCGTCGGCGAGCAGTCTTTCGCTGGTGGTGATGCTGCACGGATGCACCCAGACGCCTGCGGATTTCGCGGCCGGTACCGGCATGAACAAGCTCGCCGACCAGCACGGCTTCATCGTCCTCTATCCAGGCCAGAACAAGTCGGCCAACCAGAATGCCTGCTGGAACAGGTTCAATCCGCGGGACCAGCGGGCCGATGCCGGCGAGCCGTCGATCATCGCCGGCATCGTCCGCGAGGTGCTGGCGCGCTACCCGGTGGATGCAACCCGGGTTCATGTGGCGGGCCTGTCCGCGGGCGGGGCGATGGCAGCCATCCTCGCCGATGCCTATCCGGATCTCGTTGCAGCCGTGGCCGTGCACTCCGGGCTGCCGTCGGGTGCGGCGCACGACCTGCCGTCGGCACTGAACGCGATGAAGCGGGGGTCTGCTGCAGCGGCTTCCAAAACCGGGGCGAGCGGCAAGCCCAAAACCGGGGCGAGCGGCAAGCCGGTCCGCACGATCGTCTTCCACGGGCGTCAGGACCGGACGGTGCATCCCGCGAACGGGCGTCAGGTGGTCGATGCTGCCCTGGCAGGCTGGCCGAAGGATGCGCTGACGGTGACGCAGGATACCCGCCGGTCCCCGGGTGGTCGCTCCTATACGCGCACGGTCCATGCCGGTGCCACCGGCAGGCCGATGGTCGAGCAGTGGGAAGTCCAGGGCGCCGGTCACGCCTGGTCCGGCGGCAGCCCCGATGGTTCCCATACCGATCCGCTCGGGCCCGACGCGTCGGCTGCGATCGTGGAGTTCTTCCGGGCCCGCTGACGGGCCAGTGGCTCTATCTGCGTAACAAGCGCCGCAAGCCGGCGAACTCGAACCCCCACCCGGACCGGACGGCGAAGCCATAGCTCTCCAGGGAGCAAGCCGTCAGGCCGCGCGCTTGCGTGCGGGTTGCCGGAGTGCCGCTGATTTGGCGGTTGCCTTCTTCGGCGCAGGCTTATTGGCCACTGCCTTACTCGGCGCCGCCGTGCTCGCTGTGGTCTTCGTCGCTGCGCTGATCTTCGTCGCTGCTTTTCGCACCTTGTCTACTGGCTTTTCAGCGAGCGTTTTCTTCGCCGCCTTGCCGGGTTCGGTCCCGGCAGTTTCCTTGCCGTTTCCCTCACCGCCCTTGCCCTTGCCATCCAGGCTCTTCCTGAGCAGCGCCATGAAGTCGACCACGTTGGTCGTTGCCTTCTCCGGGATTTCGTCGCTCTCCGGCGCCCGCGTCACCGTTCCTTCCTTGGCCCTGATGCGGGTTTCGATGACATCCTGCAGGCGCATGCGGAAGTCGTCGACATAGGCGGCGGGATCGAATTCGCCCGTCATGGACTTCACCAGCTGTTCGGCCATCGCCACCTCCTTGTCGGAGATCCGGTACTGGCTGAGTCCGAGCCCCGGCAGGTTGAACTCGTCCGGGGACACGATCTCCTGCGGAAAGCGCAGCAGTAGCATCACCAGCGCTTCCTTGAGCGGCATCACGCCGCAGAGGTACTCGCGGGTGCGGATGACCACCTTGCCCATGGCAATCCGGTCGGACTTGCGCAGGACCTCGCGCAGCAGCACGTAGCCCTTCTCCGCCTTCTTGGCCGGCACCAGGTAGTACGGTTTCTCGAAGTACATCGGGTTGATCGCTTCGCGCTCGACGAAGGACTGGATCTCGACCGTCTCCAGCGAGTCCGGCGCGGCGGCCTTGAAGTCCTCCTGCTGCAGCACCACGTAGTTGCCCTTCTCGTACTCGAACGCCTTGACGATCTCCTTCCACGGCACCTCCTCGCCCGTCTCGGCGTTCACCCGCTCGAAACGGATGGGACTGTTGTCGCGGCTGTCGAGCATGCGGAAATGCAGGTCGGTTGAGCGCTCGCCGGATCGCAGCGCGACCGGGATGTTCAGCAGCCCGAAGGAGATGACGCCGTTCCAGATGGCATTGGCCATGTTCGTTCCTCTCTTTTCCTGTCTCTGTCGTGCGTTGCAGGGGCAAGTGCTGGGCCCTGTCGTCTTCGATCGGGGCGCTGTTCCACCACTTCGCGGACAACGGCGGGGCGCCGCAGTTCATGCACAAGGTCTATGATCCATTCCTCGAACCGGTCGATCGCCGCGTGGTAGCTCTCTGGCGACACCGGTCTGAAGCCGCAAGGAGCACGACGTATGCCCCACCTGACCATCGAATACTCCGCCAACCTGCGCAACTTCGGTGGCTTCTCTAAGCTGTGCAACGAGCTTGCGCAGGTGCTGGTATCGCAGAAGGAGGATGGCAAACCGGTCTACCCGATGGGCGGCATCCGCGTGCGCGCCGTCGTCGCCGAGCACTGGTGTATCGGCGACGGCAGCCTCGCCGATTCCGCCTTTGTCCATGGGCGCCTGCAGATCGGCGCGGGCCGCAGCGAGGAAGCGAAGAAGGCGACCGGGGACTTGCTCTTCGAGGCGCTCAAGAAGCACTTTGCCCGCGAGTTCGATTCACAGGGGCTTGCGCTTTCGCTGGAGATGGGCGAGTTCAGCGAGGCAGGGACCTGGAAGCACAACAACCTCCTTGGTCGGTACGGGTCGCGCGAGGGGTGACCGGGTTGTCCGACGCGGAGAAGAAGGTCTTCCTCGACGCGGCCCAAGCCGGCACGGCCGCTCAACGCAAACGCGTCAACGACGACGAAGCCCGCGGCATCGCCCTCCTGCGCAAAGAGGGCATGACGGTCACGGAGAAGGTCGACGGCGACGCATTCCGCAAAGCCGCCGTCACCGCGCAGCCGGCACATCACCAGCAGGCTTGAGCACCGCCAGCCATAGAGCCGCGACGCTGCAGGACATCGCCAGCACCTGCAG
>JACCRJ010000277.1 GCA_013813615.1 Lautropia sp.
CGATGTCCTGCAGGAAGTTCACCCGCTGCAGCGCGCTGCAGATCGCATCCGAAGCGCCCAGGTTGGCAGCAGTGGCGGCACCAAAAAGCTCCAGCATCAGGCGGCCCACCGGATCCGCCGAGCGCCGGCAATAGTCGGCGATCGCCTCGGGATCAGGATATCGCCTCACTCGCAGATCCTGCTCGAACGCATCCAGGAGGTCGTGGAAATAACGCCAGCTCAAGCCGTGGCGCTTCACATGCTCCGTCAGCCCATCCACCACCGGCTCGTTGCCTCCGCTGCCGGCCTGCGCAAGCCGCAGCGCCGCATGCAAGGCCTGCAGCCGAGCAACCCGTTCCTCGGGCCCGGCATCGCCTTCGTCGGCGACATCGTCCGCATGCCGGGCGAAGCGGTAGATGGCAGTCACCGCCGGCCGCAGGCGCTGCGGCAGCAAGCGCGAAGCCACCGGGAAGTTCTCATAGTGCTCGACCCCATGCCAGACACGGCCGGCGCCGCTCACCGCGTCCGGGGAAACAGCAACCGAGGAGTCGAGAGGCGGGTTCACGCGCCGATTGTAGAAGCGCCGCAAAATTTGCTTTGACATCGGCAGGCAGGAGTGGAAGAATTTATTACTGACTCGTTAGTTAGTTATTTAACCAGTTGGTTCGCGCGTCCTTACACCGTTAGCTTTCCATGCACCCATCAACTCTGCGGGCCCGTCGCGGGGCCGTTGTGCTCTTCTCGCTGGCAGCGCTGGCGGGCTGCGGCAAGGAGCCACCGGCGGCCTATCATGAGCCGCGGCGATCCGGTCCAATCCGTACACCATCGATGCCCATATGGACTGGGGGCAGAAATCACCCGCGGTGCGAATCGAGATCGACCAGGACAAGGCCCGCGCCATCGGGTTGCCGGCGGAGGAGAACGAGAAGGCGCAGGCGTCGATTGCCGCCGGCATGCCGCTGATGCTGGCGCTGGTGGTAGGCCTGCTGATGGTGCAGCTGCACCGTTTCTCGCTCGCAGTGATGGTGCTGCTGACCGCTCCCCTCGGCATCATCGGCGTGGCGGCAGCGCTGCTCGCTTCCGGACGACCCTTCGGCTTCGTTGCGATGCTCGGCGCCATAGCGCTCGGCGGAATGATCATGCGCAACACAATGATCCTGATCGACCAGATCCGCCAGGACCTCGCCGACGGCAGCGCGCCGTGGGAAGCGGTGCTGGAATCGACGGTACGCCGCTTCCGTCCGATCGTGCTGACGGCCGCGGCCGCGGTCTTCGCCATGGTGCCGTTGTCGCGCGACGTACTCTGGGGCTGGCGATCATGGGCGGGCTCGTCTTCGCCACCGTGCTGACGGTGCTGGCGGTGCCGGCGCTCTACGTCGCCTGGTACCACCTCCGGCCGCCACCGACTGCTGCCGCCGGTGCTACCTGAGCAGGGGGCTCGTCACCGGGCGGCCACGCCTTGGAGGCAGCAGCGTTCAGATAGAATCCTGTGATGCCCGGCCGAAAGCGGCTGGGCCCCCGCGGCTGTGGCGAAATTGGTAGACGCACCAGATTTAGGTTCTGGCGCCGCAAGGTGTGAAGGTTCGAGTCCTTTCAGCCGCACCATATTGCTCACAGCAAACTCCAGATCTTCAACGGAATACGAGAACGGATGGCTTCCCAGCTTGAAACTACCGGCGGCCTCGAGCGCAGGCTGACCCTGTCGGTACCCGCCGCCGACATCACGAGGAAAGTGCAGGAACGTTACCGTTCGCTGTCGCGCACCGTTCGCATGCCCGGCTTCCGGCCCGGCAAGGTGCCCCTCAAGATGATCGAGCGGTCCTATGGTCCGCAGGTCCAGGCGGAGATCCTCGGCGATGCCGTCTCGAAGGCCTTCAGCGACGCCGTCGACGAGCACAAGCTGCGGGTTGCCGGACAGCCCTCCATAGAGCCGCAGAAAGGCGGCGACGACGCGGCCGCCTTCACCGCCACCTTCGAGGTCTATCCGGACGTGTCGATCGGCGATCCGCAAGGCTTGAAGGTCGAGCGGTTCACCTGCCCGGTGACCGATACCGAGGTGACCAAGACGATCGACGT
>JACCRJ010000287.1 GCA_013813615.1 Lautropia sp.
GGCGTATCGAGGACCGGTTGGCTCTGCTCGACGCCAAGGCGGCGCTGTCGATGACCAGGGTCGCAACGCTCGAGCGGATACCGTACTTCTGTTCCGGCTGTCCCCACAACACCTCCACGCGGGTGCCGGAAGGCTCGCGTGCTCTGGCCGGGATCGGCTGCCATTACATGGCGCAGTGGATGGACCGCTCAACCGCCACCTTCACCCAGATGGGCGGCGAAGGCATGACCTGGGTCGGTCAGGCGCCGTTCAGCGAAACCGGCCACGTGTTCCAGAACCTGGGCGACGGCACCTGGTTCCATTCCGGCTCCCTCGCCATCCGGCATGCGGTCGCGACCAACACCCCGATCACCTACAAAATCCTCTTCAACGATGCGGTGGCGATGACCGGCGGCCAGAGCCACGACGGCCAGGTCACGCCGCAGATGATCGCCCGGCAGGTGAGCGCCGAGGGTGTGCAGCGGGTTGTCGTCGTGACCGACGAGCCGCGGAAGTATCAAGAAGGCTACTTCGAGCCGGACATCAAGGTCTTCCATCGCGACCGGCTGGACGAGGTTCAGCGGGACCTGCGGGAGTACAAGGGTGTCTCCGTGCTGATCTACGACCAGACGTGTGCTGCGGAAAAGCGCCGCCGGCGCAAGCGCGGCGTGATGGAGGACCTGCCAAAGCGCGTCTTCATCAACGACGCGGTCTGCGAAGGCTGCGGTGACTGCGGCGTCAAATCCAACTGCGTGTCGGTCGAGCCGCTGGAAACCGAATTCGGCCGCAAGCGGGTCATCAACCAGTCGTCCTGCAACAAGGACTACTCCTGCATCAACGGCTTCTGTCCCAGCTTCGTCAGCGGCATCGGCGGCAAGCTGCGCCGGCCGGCCCGGGCGGCAACCGCGGTGCCTGCAGTAACCGAAGTATCCGAAGTACCTGCGGTGCCGGCAGCGCCGGTGGCTGCCGCCGCTCCGGCCTCGCCGGCGGCGGGCCTGCCTGCACCGGTCCTTCCCAGGATTGCCGGGTCTTACGCGCTCCTGGTTACCGGCATCGGCGGCACCGGCGTCGTCACCATCGGGCAGATCCTCGGGATGGCTGCCCATCTCGAAGGCAAGGGCGTGACGGTCCTCGACATGGCCGGACTCGCACAGAAGAACGGCGCCGTCATGAGCTTCGTGCGGTTCGCCAATCCCGGCGAGCCACTGTACGCACCGCGCATCGGCACTGCAGCGGCGGACGCCGTCCTCGGATGCGACATCGTCGTCACCGCCGGCACGGATGCCCTGGGCCGTATGGCCGGCAGCCGCACTCGGGTCGTGGCCAACCTGTCCAACACGCCGACGGCGGACTTCACCCGCAACGCCGACCTTGCCTTCCCGCTGGATGCGATGTCAGCGGCCATCGTGAAGGTCGCCGGTAAGGACCATGTGTCCTTCGTCGACGCCACCCGCCTCGCCACGGCTCTCATGGGCGACGCCATCGCCACCAACCTGTTCATGCTGGGCTATGCCTGGCAAAAAGGGATGGTTCCGCTGGCTGCGGCCGCCATCGAGCGCGCGATCGAGCTCAACCAGGTTGCCGTGGAATCGAACAAGGCCGCCTTCGCCTGGGGCCGCAGGGCGGCGGTGGATCCCGAGAGGGTCGAACGGGCAGCCGCGCCGGCTGTCCCGATGCGTATCGTGCCGATGACGCGCCGCAAGTCGCTGTCCATCGGCGAGGTCATCGCCAGCCGCGAGGAATTCCTGACGGCGTACCAGAGCAAGCGCTATGCACGACGCTACACGTCGCTGGTGGCGCGAGTGCGGGCCGCCGAGCAGGAACGCATCGGCGGCGGCACCCTGCGACTGACTGAGGCGGTGGCCCGCTATTACTTCAAGCTCATGGCGTACAAGGACGAGTACGAGGTTGCGCGGCTATACACCGACGGCGCTTTCGAGCGGAAGCTGGGGGCGCAGTTCGAAGGCGACTACAAGCTGATCTTCAATCTGGCGCCGCCGCTGCTGGCTCGCCGGAATGCGCAGGGCGAACTGGTCAAGCGCGAGTTCGGGCCCTGGATGTTCACTGCCTTCCGGATGCTGGCCCGCCTTCGCCGCCTGCGCGGCACTCCGCTCGATCCGTTCGGCCGCACGGCTGAGCGCCGCATGGAGCGCCAGCTGATCGTGGAGTACGAGTCGCTGATCGACCAGATCCTCGCCGGGCTGGACCAGGAACGCCTGGACGTCGCCGTGCAGCTGGCGGCGCTGCCGGAGCAGATACGCGGATTCGGTCATGTGAAGGATCGCCACCTTGAGGCGGCGCGCGAGCGCCAGCAGCAATTGCTCACCCGCTTCACGGAGCCGCAGAAGATGGTGCAGGCGGCATGAGGGCAGCGGGAATATCGGCGGTAGGCTATTACTGTTAATATGGGGGCTGCCCCGACACACGCAGGGCCCCGCGTACGCTGCCCGGCAATGACTGTAGGCCGCGGGTCCCGGGGCCGGCAGCGAAGCCGCCAGGACCACGACGGTCGTGCCCGCAATCCTTGAGACAGAGGCGGCGCGCATTCGCAGGGCATTGGCGACGAATTCCTTCATCAGCCCTGGTTCTGCA
>JACCRJ010000342.1 GCA_013813615.1 Lautropia sp.
GCCGCTCACGGCAGTCGATTCGGGTGGTGTAGAGGCGGTCCTTCAGGATATCCAGGTAGAAGGCGCCCAGATCCTCGGAGCAGAAGCCCTGCAGCGCCGACACCACCGGATGGAACTCGTAGCGCAGGAAGAGTGCTGCGACCTGTTCCTGCAGCTTCTGCGTCATCACCAGCGCGTAGCGATCGATCTCGATCATGTCCGCGACCGGCACCGCGTCGGCGGCGATGTCGAAGTCGGCCAGGTTGGCCAGCAGGAACCGCAAGGTGTTGCGGATGCGGCGGTAGGATTCGACGACCCGCTTGAGGATCTCGTCCGAGATCGTGATCTCGCCGGAGTAGTCGCTGCTGGCCACCCATAGCCGCAGAATCTCGGCGCCCAGCTTGCCGGACACCTCCTGCGGCTCGATGCCGTTGCCGAGCGACTTGCTCATCTTGCGGCCCTGGCCGTCGACGACAAAGCCGTGGGTAAGCAGCGACTTGTACGGCGGCACGCCATTGAGCATGCAGGACACCAGCAGCGACGAATGGAACCAGCCGCGGTGCTGGTCGGAGCCCTCGAGGTAGAGGTCCGCCGGGAACACCGAGTCCTTCGCGTGCGAGCCTCGCAGCACCGTCTGGTGGGTGGAGCCGGAATCGAACCAGACGTCCAGGGTGTCCCTGCTTTTCTCGTAGCGGCCCGATTCCTCCCCCAGCAGCTCGGCCGGATCCAGCGATTGCCAGACTTCGATGCCGCCTTCGGCGACGCGCTGCGCGACCGCCTCCAGCAGTTCCTGGGTTCGCGGATGCAGCTCGCCTGTCTCACGGTCCAGGAAGAATGCCATCGGCGTGCCCCACTGGCGCTGCCGCGACAGCGTCCAGTCGGGTCGGTTGGCGATCATCGCATGCAGCCGCGCTTTGCCCCAGGCGGGATAGAAGTCGGTGGCCTCGATCCCGTCGAGCGCGCGCTTGCGCAGCGTTTCTCCTTCAACCGGTTGCGTGTCCATGCCGGCAAACCACTGGCTCGTTGCACGGTAGATGATCGGCGTCTTGTGCCGCCAGCAGTGCATGTAGCTGTGGGTGTACTTCAGCACCTTCAGCAGCGTGCCGTTTGCCTGCAGATGGGCGACGATCTTCGGATTGGCCTCCCAGATGGAGAGCCCGCCGAATTCCGGCAGCGATGCCGCATAGCGGCCGTCTCCCGTCACCGGGTTCAGGATCTCGTCGTCGGTCACGCCGTGTGCGCGGCACGAGATGAAGTCCTCGACACCGTAGGCAGGCGCCGAATGAACCAGGCCGGTGCCGGTTTCCAGGGTGACGTAGTCGCCGAGGTATACGGGCGAGTGGCGCGGATAGAAGGGATGGCGAAACTCGATCAGCTCGAGCGCCTGGCCCTTGCAGGTCGCGAGCACCTTGCCGGTCAGTCCATAGCCCTCGAGCAGGACGCCGACGCGTTCGGCTGCCAGGATGAGCAGGGTGGGGTTTGCCTCGCGCATCGTGTCGACCAGTGCATAGTCGAGATCCGGATGGACGTTCAGCGCCTGATTCGCCGGCAGGGTCCAGGGGGTGGTGGTCCAGATGACGGCGTAGCCGTGGTCATGCGGCAGCGCCGCCAGCCCGAACGCTGCGGCGACCCGGGCCGGATCCGCAAAGGGAAAGCCGACGTCGACTGCCAGGTCGGTCTTGTCGGCATACTCCACCTCCGCCTCGGCAAGGGCCGAGCCGCAATCGAAGCACCAGTTGACCGGCTTCAGGCCGCGGAAAACGAAACCGGCGCGCATGATGGCGGCCAGGGTCCGGATCTCCGCCGCTTCCGTGCCGGGATCCATCGTCAGGTACGGATTGTCCCAGTCTCCCAGCACGCCAAGCCGCTGGAAGTCCTTCTTCTGCTGCGCAATCTGCCGGGTGGCGTAGGCCCGCGAACGCGCCTGCACCTCCTGCGTGGGCAGGTTCTTGCCGAACTCCTTCTCGATCTGGTGCTCGATGGGCATGCCGTGGCAGTCCCAGCCCGGCACATAGCGAGCGTCGTAGCCGGCGAGGTTGCGGCACTTCACGATCATGTCCTTGAGGATCTTGTTGACCGCATGGCCCATGTGGATGTCGCCGTTGGCATACGGCGGCCCGTCGTGCAGCTCGAAGATCGGCCGGCCGAGCGCTTGGGCCCGGATTCGCCGATAGACGCCCTCGTCCTGCCAGCGGGCGACCCAGCCCGGCTCGCGCCGGGCGAGGTCGCCGCGCATAGGAAACGGCGTGTCCGGCAGGTTCAGCGTCTTGCGGTAGCCGCCATCCTCCTGTGCCGCGCCTTGCTTCGCGTCTCGGCCCGTGCCGTCCCTGCCTCCTGAGGCTGCGCCTGCGGCACCCTTGGCGGTGGAGTTTCTTTCTTTGGGCATCGGGTTTTCTTTTTATCGTGAGCGGCGCGTCGGGCGACGCAGGAATGGGGCGGGATCGTTCAGCCGGTACGGGTTCGCGGTGCGGCCTGCCCGGATGCTACCGGCACGCTTCGAAGAATTCGCGGGCGGCGTGAGTATCCTCGCCGATCTTCGAGCGCAAGGCATCCAGACTGGGAAAGTGCTGCTCGTCGCGGATCTTGCGCAAAAATTCGACCCGCGCGAGTTTGCCATAGGCATCGCCCGACCAGTCGAGCAGATGGACCTCCAGCAGGTAGGCGCCGCCGGTTTCCACGGCCGGCCGCGTGCCGATGCTGGCCACGCCGGGAAGCACCTGCCCGTCGTCCGCGATGCCGTGCACCTGGACCACGAAGATGCCGCGCAACGCCGGCCTGCCGTGCGGGAAGCGCAGGTTCAGCGTCGGAAAGCCCAATTCACGGCCGAGCCTGCGGCCGTGGATGACCCGGCCGCTGAGGCGGTAGGGCCGACCCAGCAGGTGCCTGACCCGGTCGAGATCGGCATCCGCCAGCGCCTGGCGCACGAGCGAGCTGGAGATGCGGCTGCCCTGTTCCACCACTGTCGGCATGGCGCGCACCTGCATGCCAAGACCCGGACCCATCTGCTCGAGCAAGGCGAAATCCCCGGCGCGCCGCGCGCCGAAGCGAAAATCGTCGCCGATCAGCAGCCGGCGGGTGTGCAGTCCCTGCACCAGGATGCCGGCGATGAACTCCTGGGCGGAGGTAGCGGCAAGCGACTGGTTGAAGTGGGCGACGCAGACGCGGTCGACATCCAGGGCCGCCAGCGCTTCGAGCTTGTCGCGCAGATTTGCGATCCGCACCGGCTCCGGCGTGCTCACCGCGAAGAACTCGCGGGGATGCGGCTCGAACGTGAGCACGCAGCCGATCAGTCCGTGACTTCGCGCGTCGGCCACCAGCCCGGACACGAGCGCCTGATGGCCGCGATGGACACCGTCGAAGTTGCCGATGGTCAGGGCACACGGCTGGCGCTGGTCGGGCGGCGGGAGGCGGCGGAACACTTTCACAGCGGGATTATAAGGAGACGGCTGTCGCGGCCGTTCCGACCCGGGACGCGAGTGGCCGTTGCTGTCGAAGCCCGCTGCTAACATTCCTCGATGCAGACACCGGCAGCCAGCGCGAAGCTGGTCGTACTGATTTCCGGACGCGGCTCCAATCTGCGCTCGCTGGTGCAGGCGGCGGCCGACGGCCGGCTTGACTGCGGGATTGCAGGCGTCGTCAGCAACCGCCCGGACGCCTCCGGATTGGCCTGGGCGGCAGGCCAGGGGATCGCCACGCGGCTGGTCGACCACCGGGCCTATGCGGAGCGCGCGGCATTCGACCAGGCGCTTGCCAACGCCGTGCAGGACCTTGCCGACCCCGCGCAGGACCTTGCCGAGGCCGTGCAGG
>JACCRJ010000376.1 GCA_013813615.1 Lautropia sp.
CGCAGCAGCGCCCGCCGCGGTGCACCCCGTGACGCCTGCCGCGGCAGCCTCGGTCGTGTCGCCGGCGATTCCCGCGGCTGCCGCCTCCTCCAGCCAGCCCTGCTCGACCAGATCCTGAAGGTCGATCAGCAGGGGGTTCAGTGCGAAGGCCGACGGGCTCATGTACGGCGAGTAGCCGGGGCCGACCGGTCCGAGCGGCAGCACCTGCCAGAGGCGCTGCCCGGCGGCGGCAAGCCAGTCGACAAAGCGGTACGCACAGCGGCCGAAGTCGCCGGAGCCCGGCGAACTCAAGCTCGGCCCTGTGGAGCCGGCCGCTGCCGGGGAGGGATCGGGCAGTGAAGCAGGATGCAGCAGGATGCCGCTCAGTCGTGGCGTCTCGGTTCGCATGGGGCCGGTCAGGCTTGCTGCAGCAGGGTCAGGCTTCTCGCTTTGAGCAGAAGTGTCTCGCCTGCCCTGGCCGGATCCTCCGGCCGGCCGTCGCGCTGGCCGGTGTCCAGCACCAGCTGCCAGTGGCCCGCCGGCAGGTGAAAGATCACGTCCCCCGCCTGCGCGTTGAAGAGCAGCAGCAGGTCCACCTGGTCGGGCTCGCGGGCACAGAGCTTCAGCCCGAACACGTAGCGGCCGTTTTCCTCCCATTCGGCCGCGGTCATCTGCGCGCCGAGCCGGTTCATCCATGTGGCCTCCGCGGCCGCAGGCTCGCCGGCTACCGGGCCGCGATGATCCAGCCAGTGGCGGCTGCGCAGCTGGGGGTACTGCCGGCGCAGGCTGATCACCCAGGCGGTGAAGTCGATCAGGCCGCCCTCGGCGGACCTCCAGTCGAACCAGCTGATCTCGTTGTCCTGGTTGTAGGCGTTGTTGTTGCCGCGCTGGGTGCGGCCCAGTTCGTCGCCGCCAAGCAGCATGGGCACACCCTGCGATAACAGCAGCGAGGCCAGCAGGGCGCGCTTGAGGCGGGCGCGGGTTGCCAGCACCATCAGCAGGTCGGTGGGGCCCTCATGGCCGCAGTTCCAGCTGCGGTTCTCGGAGCTGCCGTCGCGGTTTTCCTCGCCGTTGGCCTCGTTGTGCTTGTGCGAGTAGCTCACCAGATCCTGCAATGTGAATCCGTCATGTGCGGCGACGAAGTTGACGCTGGCCTGGGGCCTGCGGCCGGCATAGCGAAACAGGTCGGGCGAGCCCTCGAGACGACGGGCCATGTCGCCGCGGTAGGAGATCTTGCTGAGCCAGAAACCGCGCACTGCATCGCGGTAGCGATCGTTCCACTCCGACCAGCCGGCCGGAAACTGGCCGACCTGGTAGCCGCCGGACGCGGCGTCCCACGGCTCCGCGATCAGCTTGACTCGTGCGAGTACCGGATCCTGGCGCACGGCCTGGAAGAACGCGGCGTCGCGGTCGAAGGCACCGGCGTCGCCGTGGGCGCGGTCGCCATAGCGGCCGAGGGTGGGCGCGAGGTCGAATCGGAAGCCGTCGACGTGCATCTCCGTGACCCAGTAGCGCAGCGAATCCATCACCATCTGCAGGACGCGGGGATGGCTCAGGTCGAGGCTGTTGCCCGTGCCGGTGTAGTTCTCATAGTGGCTCTGCACCCCGTGCCGCAGGTGGTAGTAGGAACGGTTGTCGAGGCCGCGCATCGACAGCGTCGGGCCGCGTTGATCGCCTTCCGCGGTGTGGTTGTAGACGACGTCGAGGAGGACCTCGATGCCGGCCCGGTGCAGTTCGCGAACCATGGTCTTGAATTCGCGCACCGGATCCTCGCGGGCGAAGCGGCGGTCGGGGGCGAAGAATCCGATCGTGCTGTAGCCCCAGTAGTTGACCAGGCCCTTGAGCGACAAGGGCTGCTCGCTCACGGACTGGTGCACCGGCAGCAGGCTGACGGCGGTCACCCCCAGGCGCTTCAGGTGTGCGATTGCGGCCGGCGAGCAGAAGCCCTCGTAGGTGCCGCGCAAGGCCTGCGGCACCTCCGGATGCAGGCGGGTGAAGCCCTTGACGTGCACCTCATAGAGCACCGACTCGTCCAACGGGACCGCCGGCGGCCGGTCGCCGTCCCAGTCGAACCGCGGGCTGCCGACATCGGCATCGGGTGCACACCGGTCCTGGTCCCTCAGCGTCACGACCGATTTGAAGATGTCCCGGACGTTGTCTGCGGCAGCCTGTTCCGGTGTGTCGAGATGGGCATCGGTCCAGCGGAATTCACCGGCAACGCTGCGGGCATAGGGATCGAGCAGAAGCTTGTTGGGGTTGAAGCGCAGCCCCCGATGATGGTCCACCGGGCCCCATGCGCGGTAGCCGTAGACCAGGCCGGCGCCTGCGCCGGGCAGATGGCCATGCCAGACGCCGTCGGTGTGCTCGGGCAAGTCGTGGCGTGCGAGTTCGCGGCTGCCATGGGCATCGAAGACGCACACGACCATTCGGGTCGCATGCTCCGAAAACACCGCGAAATTGACCCCGCCTGCGGTACAGTTCGCGCCGAGCGGATACGGGCTTCCCGTCTCGAGTACCGTGTCAGCCCGACGAGGCGGGCTGGCCTCGCTGCTCTCCTGCGGGCTGCTCATATCGACATCGGTTGGACGTTCCAGACGTTGGCTGCGTATTCGCGGATCGTCCGGTCGCTGGAGAAGGGGCCCATGCCCGCGACATTCAGGGTCGCGGCGCGGTTCCAGTCATCCGGGCGGCCGAACAGGCTGTCCACCCTGCCGTGGGCGGCGATGTAGTCGGCAAAGTCCGCGAGCAGCAGATACGTGTCCTGCTTCAGCAGCGAGTCCACGATGGGGCGGAACCGGCCGGGGTCGCCCGGCGAGAAATGGCCGTTGCCGATCTGGTCGAGCACCCGCCGCAGCGACGGGTTCTCCTCGTAATGGCGCATCGGGTCGTAGCCGTTCGCCTTGATCTTCGTGACCTCCGGGGTGCGGTGGCCGAAGATGAAGATGTTCTCCGCGCCCACGTTGTCGTGGATCTCGATGTTGGCGCCGTCCATCGTGCCGATGGTGAGCGCACCGTTGAGCGCGAGCTTCATGTTGCCAGTGCCGGATGCTTCGGTGCCGGCCGTCGAGATCTGCTCCGAAAGATTCGCCGCCGGCATGATGATCTCCGCCGCCGAGACGCTGTAGTTGGGCACGAACAGGACCTTGAGCCGGTTGTCCAGGCGCGGGTCGTGGTTGACCTTCATTGCCACGTCGTTGATCAGCTTGATGACCAGCTTGGCCATCCGGTAGGCGGAGGCGGCCTTGCCGGCGAAGACGAAGGTGCGTGGCACCCAGCCGGCGTCCGGGTTGTCGATCATCGCGTTGTAGCGATGGACGATGTGCAGCAGGTTGAGCAGTTGCCGCTTGTATTCGTGGAAGCGCTTCACCTGGACGTCGAACATCGACTCCGGGTCGATCACCACGCCGCCGCGAACCTGGACCCATTCAGCGAAACGCAGCTTGTTGCGCATCTTCGCGTCCGCGAAGGCGCGGATGAACGCCGGGTCGCCGACATGCTCGCGCAGCCCGGCGAGCAGGTCGAGGTCGATGCGCCAGTCCGGTCCGATGCGGGAATCGATCAGTGCCGACAGGTCGCGGTTGGCGTTGGCCAGCCAGCGCCGTGGCGTGATGCCGTTGGTCATGTTGCAGAACCGGCCTGGAAAGATCCGCGCGAAGTCTTTGAAGATGGTTTCGACCAGCAGGTTGCTGTGCAGTTGCGAGACGCCGTTGACCTTGTGGCTGGCGACGACGCTCAAGTAGGCCATGCGCACCCGCCGCTCGCCGGTTTCGTCGATCAGCGACACCCGGCGCTGCAGGTCCGGGTCGCCGCCGAAACGGGTGCGCACGTCGTCGAGGAACCGGCGGTTGATCTCGAGGATGATCTCCATGTGCCGCGGCAGGACGCTGCGCATCATGCCCACCGGCCAGGTCTCCAGGGCCTCCGGCATCAGTGTATGGTTGGTGTACGAGAAGACCTGCGTGCATTGGGCCCAGGCTTCGTCCCAGGTGATGCGGTGCACGTCGACCAGCAGCCGCATCAGTTCCGGCACCGCGATCGCCGGGTGGGTATCGTTGAGGTGGATGGCCACCTGCTGCGACAACTCGCTGAAGCGCGCATGGTTGTGCATGTAGCGCCGCAGGATGTCCTGCAGCGATGCGCTCACGAAGAAGTACTCCTGTCGCAGGCGCAGCTCGCGTCCCTGGTAGCTGGAGTCGTCCGGATAGAGGACGCGGGTGACGTTCTCCGACTGGTTCTTGGTCGCAACCGCGCGCATGTAGTCGCCCTGGTTGAACATCGCCAGGTCCAGGCTCTGCGATGCCTTGGCGTGCCACAGCCGCAGCGTGTTGACCGCCTTGGTGCCGTGGCCCGGGACAATCATGTCGTAGGCCATCGCCAGTACCTGCTCGGTGTCGATCCAGCGTGCGCCGTCTTCACCGTCATGCTGCACGATGCCGCCGAAATGGATCGGGAACGTCACCTGCGGGCGGGGAAACTCCCACGGGTTGCCGTTCTTGAGCCAGTCATCGGGCTGCTCCACCTGATAGCCGTTGTGGATGTGCTGGGCGAACATGCCGTAGTCGTAGCGGATGCCGTAGCCGTAGCTGGCGAGGCCGAGTGTCGCCATCGAATCGAGGAAGCAGGCGGCGAGCCGTCCAAGGCCGCCGTTGCCCAGGCCGGGATCGGGCTCCTGCTCTCGCGTCTCGTCGAGGTCCAGCCCCGACGCCCGCAAGGTCTCCGCGAGTTCGTCGTAGAGCCCGATCGACATCAGTGCGTTCGACAGCGTGCGCCCGATCAGGAATTCCATCGACAGGTAGTAGACCCGCTTGGTCTTTTGCTCGTACTGCTTGCGGGTCGTCTGCATCCAGCGTTCCACCAGCCGGTCCCGCGCCACCTGGGCGAGCGCCGTGTACCAGTCGGCCTGGGTGGCCGTGGCGGGGTCCTTGCCGACCGAGTAGAGCAGGCGGTTCGCCACGGCGTGGCGCAGGGACTCGGGATCGTTCTGGTTGACCGGATCCAGGCGGAAATTCTCGACGATGACGTGATTGGGCATGGGCAGGGGACACTTCTCAGAAGACAGGTTTTCGGGAATCCGGGGACCGGGTATACCAGGGCAACCGGCATTTTCCCCCCAAGCGCAGCGAATTGCCATTCAACTGTACCGTTCACGCCATCCGTTCGTCGGCGGGCGACCGCGCGGGGCAGGCTGCTCAGAGTGCCAGGCAACGGTCCAGCATCTGGCGCACGCGTTCAGCAAGCTGGGCGTGTAGAACCGCGTGCAGCTGGGCTGCAGGGTGGCCCGGCGTGGGAGCCAAGGCACTTAGCCGGGCCTGCTGTTGCGCCCCACGTCCCGCCGCCCGCCTCTGGCCTCAGCCAGGCTGCCTGCCGGGGACTGGCTCCGGTGCCGGTGATGGGCCCACAGGGGACGGACCGACGGGAGATGGACCGACGGGAGATGGACCGACGGGAGATGGACTGATCGATGGACCGCCCGCCGGGCCGACACCGGGGCCGCTCGCCGGCGCGCCGGAGGGGCCGACGACGACCGGCGCCTTGGCATACACGAGGTCGCGCAGATACAGCGAGAGCGACGGCACGTAGGTGATGACGATGAGGCAGGCAACGATGACCAGCACGAAGGCCAGCAGGTGCCTGATGATCCGGTCGAGCGAAATTCTGGCGACGGCGCAGGCGGCAAACAGGTTGACGCCGAAGGGCGGCGTGATCATGCCGAGCGCCAGGTTGACCACCATCACCAGCCCGAAGTGGACCGGATCGATGCCGAAGCGCATCGCCACCGGTGCCAGGATCGGCGCGAGCACGATGATTGCCGCAGAGGTCTCGATGAACATGCCGATGACGAACAGCGCGGCGTTGACGCCGAGGAGGAACCAGGCGGGGGACTTGAGTATCTCGGTGAGCCACAGACCGATCGCATCGGGTACACCCGCCCGGGTGATCATGTAGGCAAACACGCCGGCGTTGGCGATGATGAACATGATCACGCCGGTGGAGATGACGGACTTTCGCAGTATGCGCGGCAGGTCCGACGGCTTGAGCTCCCGGTGCATGATCATGCCGACCAGCAACGCATAGAAGACCGCGACGGCGGCCGCTTCCGTCGGCGTGAAGATGCCGCCGTAGATGCCGCCGAGGATGATGACCGGCATCAGCAGTGCCCAGCCGGCCTTGCCGGTGGCCGACAGCACGGACGCGCGGCCGACGCCGTCGTTCTTGCCCCAGCCCTTGATTCGGCAGTAGATGTGCACGAACAGCATCAGCGAGAAGCCGATGAACAGGCCAGGCAGAACCCCGGCGATGAAGAGCTCGCCGATCGACACTTCGGCGGCGACGCCGAACAGGATCAGCGGGATCGACGGCGGAATGATGACGCCGAGTTCCGCGGAAGTAGCCTGCAGCGCAGCCGCATAGCTGACCGGATAGCCCTGCCTGATCAGGGCGGGGATCAGGATCGCACCGATGGCGAAGGTGGTCGCGACCGACGAACCGGACACCGCCGCGAAGATCATGCAGGTCAGCACGCAGGTCATCGGCAGGCCGCCCTGGATGCCGCCGACCAGCGATTTAGCGAAATCCACCAGTCGCTGCGAGATGCCTCCGGTTTCCATCAGATTGCCCGCCAGGATGAAGAACGGAATCGCGGCGAGCGGGAACCTGTCCAGCGCACTGAACATCTCCTTGGGCAGGAGGACCATCCGTCCGGGGTCAGAGATCGCCAGGCCGATCGAAGCGGCAAGGCCGATCGAGACCGCAACCGAGACGCTGAACGCAAAACAGACCAGCATCGTGATCAGCATGGCGAGAGACATGGGTGTTTCCTGTGGCAATTCGCGCGGGCGCGCGGGCTTGTCCGGCTGAGGCGGAGACGCGTTATTGCGCGTTGTCGAGTTGTTCGTCCACGGGGTCGAGCTGGTGCGCAAGCAGCGCAATGACGCTGACGAACGCGCCGACGGGAATCGCGGCATAGGCCCATCCCATCGACAGGAAGTCAAGGCTGGCCCAGGTCTGGAACCGGATCCGCCACACCAGGTCGATACCGTACCAGATCAGTACTGCCAGCAGTGCCAGCGAGGCGACGGTGATCAGCGTGTTGACGAAGGTGTGCCACCGGCCCCTGGCCGTCCTGAGCATCAGGTCGACCGAGATCAGCGCCCCATGGCGAAACGCGACGGCGGCGCCCAGCATCACCATCCAGATCAGCAGCCGGCGCATCAGCTCTTCGGTCCAGGTGGAGGGCTGCGAGAACAGGAACCGGGTTCCCACTCGCGGGCCGGACGAGGTGCTGACCAGGTCCAGGGTACCCAGCTGCACCGATTCGATCATCTCGCGCTCGCCGCCGAGCGAACCGTTCGGGAACTCCTGGCACTTGTACCGGCCCTGCGTGCCCTTGTCGATCTCGGCGCAGAAGACACCGGCGCCGACCCCATAGTGAGAATCCTTGGCCACGGCGTAGCCGAACTTGAGGATGGTCTGTGCCTGGGCGGCGGCGGACAGGCTGACGGCGGCAGTTACTGCAAGTGCTTGCAGAAATGTCCTCAATGAAACTGTGTTGAAACGCATCGGGTGTCTCCTCGGGTTTATCAAGAAATTGCTGACGTACGGGAGCGCAGAGGCTCCCGCAAAGCATCCATAAGTCCTGCTTGCTGCTATGCCAGGGCAAGATTCTAGGGTCAAAGCGGTTGCGACACCGAGCGGGACCATTCCTCAGCGGCCGACACGCATTGCCGGAGCAGAGGTGCCAGCTGCTCGCAACGGCTCGGGCGCAGCGAGAAAGGCGCGCTCTCATCCATGTAAATGGCCTGGGTCATCTCGAGCTGCACTGCATGCAGGCCCCCGGCCGGGTCGCCGAAGTGACGCGTGATGTAGCCGCCCTTGAAGCGCCCGTTCAGCACCCAGGAGTAACGCTGCTGTTTCCGCACGGGTGCGAGAATCGCGTTCGCGAGTTCCGGGGCGCAACTGCTGCCGTCGGCGGTGCCGAAGTTCAGATCGGTCAAGCGGCCGCTGAAGAAGCGCGGCAGCTGCGAGGCAATCGAATGAGCGTCCCAGAGGACGACCCGCTCATGCTTCTGCCGCAGTCTGGCCAGTTCCGCTTCCAATGCCTGGTGATAGGGAAGCCAGTAGGTCTGCCGGCGTT
>JACCRJ010000121.1 GCA_013813615.1 Lautropia sp.
GTTCGGCACTTGCGGTCAGCCGTCTTCGATGCGCGACGTCGCGATGGCGCTGGTGCCGGGCATGATGGCGCCGACGGCGTCCGTCGCCGCGAGGAACGCCGCGATCGAGATGATGGCCGCCGTGCCGCCGCAGACCTATCGGCTCGCCGTCGCCGCCATCGCCGCGTTCGATGGCCGCGCTCACCTCGCCGGCATCCCGGTGCCGGTGCTTTGCCTGGCGGCGGAGCACGACGAAACTTCGTCGCCCGCGGTGCTGCAGGGGATGGCGCAGCGGATCCCGGGGGCCGACTACCGCTGCCTGAAGGGCCTGGGCCATCTGGCGCCGGTGGAAGACCCCCCGCGCTGGGCGGCCGAGGTCGCCGACTGGTGCGGCCGGCGCATCGCCGGGCAGTGGAATAGCCGGGTAGCGCAATAGCCGAGGCACGAACAGCAGACAGCAGACAGCAGAGACAGCCAGGAGACGACATGGCAACTACCGCCGACGACGGCCTCGCGGACCGCTTCACCATCACCGGCACAGGCCTTGAACTGAGTGCGGAACAGACGGGCCTGCTCAATCTCGCGGAGGAACTCGGCGTCAGCTTCGGCCGGCGCGCCGCCCGCTACGACCAGGAAGCCGGCTTTCCCTTCGAGAACTACGACGACATGCGCAGGGCGGGCCTGTTGAAGCTGTGCGTGCCCAGGCCGTACGGCGGGCTCGGATCGGACCTCTTCACGTACGCGCTGGTCTCGGCGACCCTCGGCAAGCACTGCGGCGCAACCGCGCTGACCTTCAACATGCACGCCTGCTCGTCGCTGTGGCTAGGCCTCCTCGCCGATGCGCTCGACATGACCGCGGCGCAGCGCGCCGAGCACGAGAAGTACCGGGCGCTGCACTTCCGGCGAATCGTCGAGGAAGGCGCGGTCTACGCCCAGTCTTTCTCCGAGAGCACAGCGTCGGCCGCCGGCAAGGCGCCTTTCGGCACGACGGCGACCAAGGTCGAGGGTGGCTGGCTGCTGAACGGCAAGAAGATCTTCGCTTCGCTGTCCGGCGCGGCCGACTACTACGGCGTGCTCTGTACCGAGGCCAGACCGGGCGCCGAAGCGCCGTCGATGCGCGACTCGCTCTACATCGCCATACCGAAGGAGGCGCCCGGATTCACCATCGTCGGCGACTGGGATCCGCTCGGGATGCGGGGCACGGTGTCCCGCACGCTTCTGCTCAATGACGTGTTCGTCGCCGACAGCGGCCAGATGATGCCTCGCGGCATCTATCACCAGGCCGCAACCCGCTGGCCGCACATGTTCGCGACGCTGTCGCCGACCTACATGGGGATTTCGGTTGCGGCCTACGAGTTCACCATCCGCTACCTGCGCGGCGAGATCGAAGACCTGGGGCCGACGGTCAAGCGTCGGATGTATCCGACCAAGCAGATCGCCACCGCGCAGATGCACATCCTGCTGGAGCAGACGCGATCGCTCTTCCTGCGCAGCTTCAGCGAGGCCCGCATCGATCCGCCGAAGGAGATGCGGCTGCGGGCCTACGCGGCGCACTACACCATCATGGAAAACGCCAACGAGATCTCGCGGCTGGCGATCCGCACCTGCGGCGGGCAGTCGATGCTCAAGAGCCTGCCGCTGGAGCGGCTCTACCGGGATTCGCGGTGCGGCAGCCTGATGCTGCCCTGGACCGCGGAACTTTGCCTCGACCGTATCGGGCGCGAAGCGCTCTACGAGTCCGGAGAGGCCGACGACTGAAGCCGGCGCCGCCGGCCAGGCCGGTTCATGACAGTCCGGTGATCCGACCGTCGTCGGTGACGCTGATCGCGTGAGCGGCCGGCACCGCCGGCAGGCCCGGCATGGTCATGATTTCGCCGCAGACCATCACCACGAAGCGCGCGCCGGCGGCCAGCCTGACCTCGCGCACCGTCAGGATGTGCCCCTCCGGCGCGCCGCGGACGCTGGGGTCGCCGGAGAAGGATGACTGGGTCTTCGCGACGCAGACCGGCAGGTGTCCGTAGCCTGCGGCCTGCAACTGCTCGATGCGGTTGCGCACTTTCTTGTCGGCGACGACCTGCGCGGCGCGGTAGATGCGCCGTGCGATCACGTTGATCTTCTCCCATAGGGGCAGTTCGTCTTCGTAGAGCAGCTGCAACGGCCTTGCCGCATCGGCCGCGGCGACGACGGCATGCGCGAGGTCCACCGCCCCTTCGCCGCCCTTGGCCCAGTGCTGCGCAACCACGACCGGTGTATCGAGCGCCGCCAGCTGCTCCCCGAGCAGCGCAACCTCCGCGTCGGTGTCGTGGGTGCGGTGATTGACGGCCACGACGCAGCGCAGACCGAACGCCTCCGACAGGTTACTCACATGGCGCAGCAGGTTCGGCAGCCCAGCCTTGAGCGACACGAGGTCTTCCCGGCTCAGCGAGTCCAGCGACGCGCCGCCGTGATACTTGAGCGCGCGGATGGTGGCGACGATGACTGCGCAATGCGGCCGCAGGCCCGACTCCCGGCATTTGATGTCAAGGAACTTCTCGGCGCCCAGGTCCGCGCCGAAACCGGCTTCGGTGATGACGTAGTCCGCAAGCTTCATCCCGGCGCTGGTGGCGATGACGGAACTGCAGCCGTGGGCGATGTTGGCGAACGGACCGCCGTGGATCAGCGCCGGCGTGCCTTCCAAGGTCTGCACCAGGTTGGGCTTCACCGCATCGCGCAGCAGCGCGGCCATGGCGCCGTCGCCCTGGAGGTCGCGGGCGGTAACGGGCTGCTGGGACGCCGTGTAGCCGACGACGATGTCCCCGAGACGCTGCTTCAGGTCGGCGAAGTTGCTCGCCAGGCAGAGGATGGCCATCACTTCGGACGCGACCACGATGTCGAAGCGGTCCTGCCGGGGATAGCCGTTGGCCGGGCCGCCCATCCCGATGGTGACCTCGCGCAGGGCACGGTCGTTGACGTCGACCACCCGCGGCCAGGTGATCCGCCGCACGTCGATGCCGAGGGCATTGCCGTGGTGGATGTGGTTGTCCAGCAGCGCCGACAGCAGGTTGTGCGCCAGGGCGATAGCCGCGAAGTCGCCGGTGAAGTGAAGGTTGATGTCCTCCATCGGCACGACCTGCGCATATCCACCGCCGGTGGCCCCTCCCTTCATGCCGAACACCGGCCCCATCGACGGCTCGCGCAGGCAGATCATCGTGCGCTTGCCGATCCGCGCCAGCGCGTCGCCAAGGCCGATCGATGTCGTCGTCTTGCCCTCGCCGGCCGGCGTCGGGCTGATCGCGGTCATCAGGATCAGCCGGGCACCTTCTCGCGGCGGCAGCGCGTTGATCCAGTCGAGCGCGATCTTCGCCTTGTGGCGGCCATAGGGCTCGAGCGCGGCGGGAGGAATCCCGGCGCGCTCGGCAATCCGATCGACAGGCTCGAGTCGGGCGGCCTGCGCGATTTCGATATCGGCCTTCATCAGCGCGGCAAGCTGCTGCTGCCCATCAGGTATTCGTCCACCGACCGGGCAGCCTGCCGGCCTTCACGTATCGCCCAGACCACCAGCGATTGCCCGCGCCGCATGTCGCCGGCGGCAAAAACCTTCTCGCGGCTGGTGTGATAACTGGACTGGCCCTCGGTGCTTGCCCGTGCGTTGCCGCGCGTATCGCGCGCCACGCCGAACCCTTCCAGCACCGACGCGACCGGCGAGATGAAGCCCATCGCGAACAGAACCAGCTCGGCGTTGACCTCGAACTCCGAACCTTCCATCTCGCCCATTTTCATCTGGCCGCTCTGCTCGTCCTTCTGCCACTGCACCCGGGCGCAGGTGAGCGACGCCACGTTGCCCTTGCCGTCGTCGTTGAACCGCTTGGTCATCACCGCCCAATCCCGCTCCACGCCCTCTTCGTGAGAGCTGGAAGTCCGCAGCTTGATCGGCCAGTAGGGCCAGGTCATCTGCCGGTTCTCTTCCTCCGGCGGCTGCGGCATCACTTCGAACTGGGTCACCGACTTCGCGCCCTGGCGGTTGGAGGTGCCGACGCAGTCCGAACCGGTATCGCCGCCGCCGATCACCACGACGTTCCTGCCGGTGGCAAGGATCTGACCCTGAACCTGGTCGCCCGCAACCACCCGGTTCTGCAGCGGCAGGAACTGCATCGCGAAGTGGATGCCGTTCAGCTCGCGGCCCGGGATCGGCAAGTCCCGAGGCATTTCGGCGCCCCCGGCCAGCACCACCGCGTCGAACTGCTTCTCGAGGTCCGCGGCCGCGATGGTTTCGCTGCTGAGGCTGCAGACATATGCGGGCAATCCCTCGGTGACCTGGACGCCGGTGCGAAACGTCACACCTTCGGCCTCCATCTGCCGGATCCGCCGGTCGATCAGGTGCTTCTCCATCTTGAAGTCCGGTATGCCATAGCGCATAAGCCCGCCGATCCGATCGTTCTTCTCGAAGACCGTCACCTCGTGGCCGACCCGCGCCAACTGCTGGGCGCAGGCCATGCCCGCCGGGCCCGAGCCGACGACGGCCACCGTCTTGCCGGTCTTCGTCGCCGGCGGCAGCGGCTCGACCCAGCCTTCCTCCCACGCCTTGTCCGCGATGGCGTGCTCGATCGACTTGATGCCGACCGGATCGCTGTTGATGTTGAGCGTGCAGGCGGCTTCGCAGGGCGCCGGGCAGACGCGGCCGGTGTACTCCGGAAAATTGTTGGTGGAATGCAGGTTGTCGATCGCCTCGTGCCAATTGTCGCGATAGACCAGATCGTTCCAGTCGGGAATCAGGTTGTTGACCGGGCAGCCGGTATGGCAGAACGGGATGCCGCAATCCATGCAGCGCGCGCCCTGCCTGGCAGCGGCGTCTTCGTCCAGCCGCATCACGAACTCGCGGTAGTGCTTCACGCGCGAATCGACCGCTTCGCTTGCTTCGGAGAGACGCTCGAACTCCAGAAAACCGGTGATCTTGCCCATCGGGTGCCTTGTCGACTCGATACGTGAAGGCTGCGGAGGGTGCGCGGGTCCGCGGCCGCGCTCAGCGCTGCCGATCGGCTGGCACCTTGCTTGCCGTGCCGCCGGCTTCGCCGGCTTTCCTGCCCGGCCGCATCGCAAGCGTCTTCTTGGTCGCCACTTTCTCGTCATCGCCGGGCAGCTGCGGCGCCACCTGTGCGGCGGCTCGAGCATCCGCCGACGCGCCGGTCTCGGCTGCCAGCCTGCGCGCAGCCGCCATTTCGCCGAGGGCGCGCCGGTACTCGAGCGGAAAGACCTTGACGAACCGCGCGCGCATCGGGGTCCACGACGCCAGGATCTCGCGCGCCTGGAAACTGCCGGTATAGCGGAAGTGCGCTTCGACGAGCCGCCGCAGGATCGCCTCGTCCGTCTCGGCGGGCCTTGCCTGACCCATGCTGTGCCAGACGGCCCGGTCGCCGCCGGCTTCCTGCGCGGCGCTGCTCAGCACCGGCTCCAGCGCCACCATCGCGGTATTGCAGCGGCGCTCGAAGCCGCCGTCCGGATCGTAGACATAGGCGATGCCGCCGGACATGCCGGCGGCGAAGTTGCGGCCGGTGTTGCCCAGCACGACCACCGTGCCGCCGGTCATGTACTCGCAGCAGTGGTCGCCGGTGCCTTCGACGACGGCGCTCGCGCCCGAATTGCGAACGGCAAAGCGTTCGCCGGCGACACCGTTGAAGTAGGCTTCCCCGCCGATGGCGCCGTAGAGCACGGTGTTGCCGACGATGATGTGATCCGGCCCGAAGCCGCGGAAATCATTCGGCGAGCGCACGATGACGCGGCCTCCGGAGAGTCCCTTGCCGACATAATCGTTGGCGTCGCCCACCAGGTCCAGCGTGATGCCGTGTGCCAGGAAGGCGCCGAACGACTGCCCCGCCACGCCGTTGAACTGGATGTGGATGGTTCCGTCGGGCAGGCCGGCATGGGTGTACTTGCGCGCCACCTGGCCGGACAGCATCGTGCCGACGGTGCGGTTGACGTTGCGGATCGCGGTGATGAAGCTGACCTTCTCCCCGCGCTCGATCGCAGCCCGCGACTTCTCGATAAGCTTGTGGTCGAGCGCATGCTCCAGACGGTGGTCCTGGCTGGTGACGCAGCAGCGGGCCACTTCCTCCGGCATCTGCGGCACATGGAAGATCCTGCTGAAATCCAGGCCCCTGGCCTTCCAGTGCTCCACGCCCTTGCGGGTATCGAGCAGTTGCGTGGCGCCGATCAGCTGGTCGAACTTCCGAACGCCCAGTTGCGCCATCAGCTGGCGTACCTCTTCGGCGACGAAGAAGAAGAAATTGACGACGTATTCCGGCCTGCCCTTGAAGCGCTTGCGCAGCACCGGATCCTGAGTGGCGATGCCGACCGGGCAGGTGTTGAGGTGGCACTTGCGCATCATGATGCAACCTTCTGCGACCAGCGGCGCGGTGGCGAAGCCGAACTCGTCCGCGCCCAGGATGGCGCCGATCACGACGTCCCGGCCGGTCTTCATCTGACCGTCCGCCTGGATGCGCACCCGGCCGCGCAGGCGATTGAGCACCAGCGTCTGCTGCGTCTCAGACAGCCCGAGCTCCCACGGCGTGCCGGCATGCTTGAGCGACGACAGCGGACTGGCGCCGGTACCACCGTCGTGGCCGGCGATGGTGATGTGATCGGCCTTGGCCTTGGCCACACCGGTTGCCACCGTGCCCACACCGACTTCCGACACCAGCTTGACCGACACCGACGCCTGCGGATTCGCGTTCTTCAGGTCGTGGATCAGCTGTGCGAGGTCCTCGATCGAATAGATGTCGTGGTGCGGCGGCGGCGAGATCAGCCCGACGCCCGGCACCGAGTAGCGCAGCTTGGCGATGTAATCGGTCACCTTGTGGCCGGGCAGCTGGCCGCCCTCCCCGGGCTTGGCGCCCTGCGCCATCTTGATCTGGATCTGATCGGCCGAGCTGAGGTACTCCGCGGTCACGCCGAAGCGGCCGGAGGCCACCTGCTTGATGCGCGAGCGCAGCGAGTCCCCGTCCTGCAGCGGGATGTCCGCCTCGATCACGCCGGGCCCGATGACCGAGGCCAGCGTGTCGCCGGTCCTGATCAGCACGCCCTTGAATTCCTGGCGGTAGCGCGCCTCGTCCTCGCCGCCCTCGCCGGTGTTCGACTTGCCGCCGATGCGGTTCATCGCCACCGCGAGCGTCGCATGCGCTTCGGTGGAAATCGAGCCGAGGGACATCGCGCCGGACGAGAACCGCTTGACGATTTCCGCCGCCGGCTCGACTTCCTCCAGCGCGATCGCCTTGGCGGGATCGATGCGGAACTCGAACAGGCCGCGCAACGTCATGTGGCGCCGGGTCTGGTCGTTGATGAGCTGGGCGTATTCCTTGTAGGTCTGGTAATTGTTCGAGCGGGTTGAATGCTGCAGCTTGGCCACCGAGTCCGGCGTCCACATGTGCTCTTCACCGCGCACGCGGAAGGCGTACTCGCCGCCGGCGTCCAGCGCGTCCGCCAACACCGGGTCGGAGCCGTAGGCGCGCCGATGCGTGCGCAGCGCCTCCTCGCCGATGTCGAAGACGCCGAGGCCTTCGATGTTGGAGGAGGTGCCGGTGAAGTACCGGTCCACCAGCTCGCGATTCAAACCGACCGCCTCGAAGATCTGCGCGCCGGTGTAGGACATATAGGTGGAGATGCCCATCTTGGACATCACCTTCTGCAGCCCTTTGCCGACCGCCTTGATGTAGTTCTTCACCGCCTTCTCGGGCGAGAGGTCTGCGCCGAGGTGCTGGTGCATCGAGGCAATGGTCTCCATCGCCAGATAGGGGTGGATCGCCTCCGCCCCGTAGCCCGCCAGCACCGCGAAATGGTGGACCTCCCGGGCGGAACCGGTCTCCACCACCAGTCCGGCGTTGGTGCGCAGGCCCTTCGCGATCAGGTGCTGGTGGATGGCCGACACCGCCAGCAGCGCCGGAATCGCGACGTTGTCGCGGTTCATCCGACGGTCGGTGACGATCAGGATGTTGTAGCCCGAGTTGATGGCATCGACGGCGCGGGCACACAACGAGGCGATCCGGGCCTCGATGCCCTCCTTGCCCCACGCGACCGGGTAGGTGATGTGAAGCTCGAAACTCTTGAACTTGCCGTGGGTGTAGCGCTCGATATGGCGGATCTTCGCCATGTCCTCCGCTGCCAGGATCGGCTGGTCAGCCTCCAGGCGCAGCGGCGGGTTGATGTTGTTGATGTCCAGCAGGTTCGGCTTCGGCCCGATGAAGGACACCAGCGACATCACCATCTGCTCGCGGATCGGGTCGATCGGCGGATTGGTGACCTGCGCGAAGAGCTGCTTGAAGTAGTGGTAAAGCGGCTTGTCGTGGTCCGAGAGCACCGCCAGCGGTGCGTCGTTGCCCATCGAGCCGACCGCTTCCTCGCCGGTGATCATCATCGGCGCCATCAGGAACTTGAGGTCCTCCTGCGTGTAGCCGAACGCCTGCTGCCGGTCCAGCAGCGATTCGCTTGTCCCAGGCTCGTCGTTGAGGTCCGCCTCGCTCGGCGCCATTTCGTTGAGCTTGATGCGGATGTGCTCGATCCACTGGCGATAGGGCTTGCTGGCCGCCAGTTGGTCCTTCAGCTCCTTGTCGTCGATGATGCGGCCCTGCTCCAGGTCGATCAGGAACATCTTGCCCGGCTGCAGGCGCCACTTCTTCATGATCCTCGACTCGGGGATGTCGGGCAGCACCCCGGCTTCGGACGCCATGATCACCAGGTCGTCGTCGGTGACGATGTAGCGCGCCGGCCGCAGCCCGTTGCGATCGAGGGTGGCGCCGATCTGGCGGCCGTCTGTGAAAGCGATGGCGGCCGGCCCATCCCAAGGCTCCATCATCGCCGCGTGGTATTCATAGAAGGCGCGGCGGTTCGGATCCATCAGCGTGTGCTGCTCCCAAGCCTCCGGGATCATCATCATGATCGCGTGGGCGAGGGAATAGCCCGACATCGTCAGCAGTTCCAGCACGTTGTCGAAGCAGGCCGTGTCGGATTGGCCAGGGAAGATCAGCGGGTAGAGCTTCTTCAGGTCCGAGCCCAGCACCGCGGACTGCATCGTCCCTTCGCGGGCGCGCATCCAGTTGTAGTTGCCCTTGACCGTGTTGATCTCGCCGTTGTGAGCGACCATCCGGTACGGATGGGCCAGTTCCCAGGCGGGAAAGGTGTTGGTGGAAAAGCGCTGATGCACCAGCGCCAGCGCCGACTTGCAGCGCGGATCGGCCAGGTCCTTGTAATAGCGACCGACCTGTCCGGCGAGCAGCAGCCCTTTATAGACGATGGTCCGGTTGGACATCGACGGCACGAAATACTCGGTCCCGTGCTTGAGCGACAGGCTGCGGATGCGGTGGGCCGCCAGCTTGCGGATCAGGTAAAGCTTGCGCTCCAGCGCGTCCTGCACCATGACGTCAGGTCCGCGGCCGATGAACAGCTGGCGGATGACGGGCTCGCTCGAACGAACCAGCGGCGAGATCTCCATCTCCTTGTCCAGCGGGACGTCGCGCCAGCCGAGAACGACCTGGCCTTCGGCCCGGACGGTGCGCTCGAGTTCCTGCTCGCAAGCGCGGCGGGACGCGTTCTCCTTCGGCAGGAACACCATGCCGACGCCGTACTCGCCCGGCGGCGGCAGCTTCACGCCCCGGGCAGCCATCTCGTCGCGGAACAATTCGTCTGGGATCTGCAGGAGTACTCCCGCGCCGTCGCCGAACAACTCGTCGGCCCCGGTGGCGCCCCGATGGTCGAGGTTCAACAGGATGCGAAGCCCGTTCTGGATGATCTCGTGGCTCTTCACGCCCTTGATATGCGCGACGAAACCGACGCCACAAGCGTCGCGCTCATGGGCCGGGTCGTAAAGCCCTTGGGCAAGGGGTAGCACCATCTCGATTCTCCTGATTCCGCAGCTCCGATAATAGGACGCGGCGGCGCAGCATGCAAGCAAGACAAAGGGGTCAGAACAGATTAATGGACTTCAGCCCAAATAGCTTCTGATTTATGGGGACGGATCAGGAGCCGACCGTGCGTCTCGGCCGACCCACAGGGCGCCGGACCCAGGGTCGGCCGGTGTCCGCTTCCAGCCGATCCAGGAATCCGGGCTCCGCCAGTGCGTGTCCCCGCTTCAGCGCTTCAGCCAGTATTCCCTCATCGACGGACGGCTCCGCGTCGAAAAGGCGCAGATACGCTGCTTCGCGATCGAACGGTGTGTTGCCCAGCGCCCAATAGACTGGGTGAGGACTCACTAACGGGTCGGCGACCAGCCCCAGGTGGTGTCGATGGCTCGACCAGGGATATCCCTCCGGCTTGTCAACCAGGCCGGCGCGAAGCGGTTCCAGTTCCAGATACCGCAGGCTCGGCAGCAGATACCGGTCCTCCTGAATGATTGATGCACGATACCGGCCCTCCCACAAAGTACCGCTCCGACCGTGGCGTCGATTGAATCGCCGGACGTAGCGGCGTCCCACCGCTTGCATCGCCAGCCCGAAGGATTCCGGCCGCGAGGGCGTACCGATGAGATGTACCTCGCCGGGCATCAGGACATAGGCATGGATCGCCAGCCCATGGTCTGCGCAAGCCGCCTGCAGGATCGATTTGTAGTCGAGCCGGTCCCGGTCGTCGAGGAAAATCGGCTGCCGGTTGTTGCCCCGCACGATCACATGGAAGGGGAAGTCGGCGACGATGTTGCGGGATTTCCGGGCCATCTTTCTCCCGCCTTCGCCGGCGGTCAGGAAGTCAGGGCAGGCAGCACAGCCGGGGCAGTCAGGCGGCGGGAGCTGTCGTGTGGGCGAGGATTGCCCCCGCCACCAGGTCTGCGTCGACCCGCCGCACCTCCGCCTGGCCGATGCGTTTCAGCACCACGAACTTCGGGATGCCGTGGACCGCCTTCTTGTCGATACTCATGAACGACAGGTAACGCTCCACCGGCCAGGCCGGTCCGAGCAGCGGCAGACCCGCCTCCCCGATCACCGCCGTGATCCGGGCAAGGTCTTCGACGCCCAGATACCCCAGCCTCAGCGACAGGTCGGTGGCCATCACCATGCCGGCACCGACCGCCTCGCCGTGGAGCCACCGGCCATAGCCGGCGCCGGCCTCGATCGCGTGCCCGAAGGTGTGGCCGAAATTCAGCAGGGCACGCGCGCCGGACTCGCGCTCGTCACGGGCGACGACCGCCGCCTTGATCCTGACCGAGTCGATGACGGCCGCCGCCAGCGCCTGCGGGTCGCGAGCCCGCAGCCGGTGCATCGCCGCCGCGACCCGGTCCAGGTAAACCTCGTCGGCGATCGCGCCGTGCTTGATCACTTCCGCCAGGCCGGCGGACAGCTCGCGATCCGGCAGCGTCGCCAGAATGCCGGTGTCGGCAATCACGAGCCGCGGCTGGTGAAAAGCGCCGATCATGTTCTTGCCGCGGGCATGGTTGATGGCGGTCTTGCCGCCGACGGAGGAATCAACCTGCGCCAGCAACGTGGTGGGGATCTGCACGAAGTCAACACCGCGCTGGTAGGTGGCAGCGGCGAAACCGGCGACGTCACCGACCACTCCGCCGCCCAGCGCGATTACCAGGCTGCCGCGGTCGAACCGGTTTGCGAGGAGATCATCGAAGATGCGGTCGAGCGATTCCCAGCCCTTCGTCGCCTCGCCGGGAGGAAGCACGATGCGGATCGACTGGTGCGCGACCGGCTTGAGCAGCGCCGCCAGGCGATCGCCAAGAAGCCCGTCGACCACCGAATCCGTAATCACCGCCACCGACCGACCCTGCGCCAGGCAAGCCAGCGCGTCGTTCCGATCGAGCAGCCCCTCGCCGACCTGGATCGGATAGCTGCGATCGCCCAATTCCACCGTCACTTGCTGCATGGGATCTTGCCTTGCGCGCGCCTCGCGCAGTCTGGATGGTCCAACCACGTAATTATAGATTCCACCGCCAGGTCGACCGGCTGCCGACCGGTGCTGACCACGTGGTCGGCGATCTCCATGTATAGCGGATCGCGCTGCTCGACCAGATCGAGGACCCGCTGGCGGGGGTTTTCCGCCTTCAGCAACGGCCGGTGCTTGTCGCGGCGCAGCCGCTGCCAGAGGTCGGCCGGGGTCGCACGCAGGTACACCACCAGCCCATGCAACGCGAGCACCTGCCGGTTCACCGGCAGGAGCACCGCGCCGCCGCCGGTGGCGAGCACCAGCCCTTCCTGCGTCGACGCGAGTTCCTGGATCAGCTGCGACTCGCGGCGCCGAAATCCTTCCTCGCCCTCGAGATCGAACACGGTGGGGATGTCGACGCCCAGGCGGGCTTCCAGTTCGCGGTCGACGTCGAGGAAAGCGCGATCCAGGCGCCGGGCGAGCCTGACCCCGACGGTCGACTTGCCGGCGCCCATCATGCCGATCAGGAAAATGGAAACGGCGGCACCCATGGCCGCCCTAAGGTATCAGAGATGGAGGATCAGGCGATCAGGGACAGGTCGGTGTGCCCGGCTGGTACGGGAACGGGCTTCCCGCAACCTGTGCCGTATCTGGCACAGCGGCCCCCTCGTCACCGGCGGGAGAAGTCAATGGCATCTGGGGCGTGCCAAGGCTTTCGCGGGTGCGGACGGTACTCGGCGGCGCAATTTCGGCGTTGCTCACATCCGCAGCGAGGATGGGAAGCTGGATCGTCAACGCGTTGTAGGCCTCTGTGCCACCCACGCTCGCCGTCACCTCGAGCTGCATCTGGGCCCACTGCGCAAAGCTCTTCAGGTAGACGACGTCCAGGACCGCGACGCCGTTGGCGTCTGTCTGGCTGACGACGGTATAGGAAGCTATATTGCCGGGCGTCAGCAGCTTGTCGCCGTTGGCATCCTCGCCCGGGTTGCAGGTGCCGAAGTCGGAGACGTCCTCGCTAGCAACGCCGGCGGGGGTCAGGTGAATCTGCACCCACTCGTCCATCGCGTTCTTCCCCCAGTAGCCGACGTAGTACTTTCTGGACCGCAGGGTGGCCAGCACGCTGACGCCGGCTTTGGGTATTCCCGCATTGTCGGTGACGATGGCTGCGTAACGCTTGCGGTACGAAAGCTGGCTCGCCAGGTCCTCGATGAGATTGTCGGTGCCCAGCCGCACGTTCAACTCGCCGCGACTGTTGTTCTGCACCGGAGCGCCGGCCGCCGTGGCTGCGACCCGAATCACCAGCTCAGCAGGCGTCTGCTGGTCCACCGAAGCGAGCACCGTCACATCCCTCTCGGTGCTGTTCCCGTTCAGGAGCAGCCGTGCCACGGCTATGCCGCTGGCATCGGTCACAGCGCGGGTGACTTCGATACGGACGCCGTTGGCGGCGTCACGGACAGCGAAGGCCACCGTCCTGCCGGCCAGCGCGACGCCGGAAACGGCATCCGTCACGACAGCGGTCAGTTCCACCGGCGCGGAGCCGTCGGATGTCAACTGCTGCGAGCTGGCGCTCAGGCTGACCTTGGCGGTCTGGGCGCTGGTCGCAGCCTGGGTCCCCGGGGCGGTTCCCCCCGCACCCGCGCCGGAGCCGCCGCAGCCTGCCACGCCCCAGATGGCGACGACGCCCAGTACCAGCAACATCTTTTTCATCGACTGAACTTTCATGATCGTCCTGTGCACGTTTCTCTCCTGCGCCGAGCGTCTAGCGCTGGACCACCGCGTCGTTGACCACCCGCGGAGTCAGGAACACCAGCAGCTCGGTGCGGTCGTTGGTCCGGGTGGTGCTCTTGAACAGGTACCCGAGCACCGGGATGTCGCCCAGCAGCGGCACCTTGTCCGTCCGGTTGCGCTCGAACTGCTCGTAGATGCCGCCGATCACGACCGTACCGCCGTTCTCGACCAGCACCTGGGTCTTGACGTGCCGCGTGTCGATAGCGAAACCCGCCGGCGTCAGCTGGCCGACCGCGTCCCGGTTGATGTCCACGTCCAGGATCACGTTGCCTTCCGGCGTGATCTGCGGCGTGACTTCCAGCCTCAGGTTGGCCTTGCGGAACGACACCGCCGTCGCGCCGCTCGACGTCGACGACTGGTATGGCAGTTCGGTACCCTGCTCGATCAGCGCCTTCGATTGGTTGGCGGTCAGTACCCGCGGGCTCGACACCACCTTGCCGCGCTGGTCCGCCTCGAGGGCCGACAGCTCGAGGTTGATGAAGCGCGTCAGGCTCGAGCCGAACAGGCTGATGGCAAAGGATGCCGGCGAGGAGCCGGCGATGGCCGCGGCCGGCAGGTTGACGAAGTTGGTGTTCTCGACCGCCGTCGCCAGGCCGAGTCCGGGCGCCGCGTTGGGTATGTCGCTGCCGAGCTGCGAGGACAATTGCGACGCGCCGGTCAGGTTGCCGGAGAGCACGCCGTAGCCGACGCCGGTGGAACTGCCGGTGCCGTAGGTCGGGACGTTGTAGGCGACTGCCTGGCCGGTCACCGGATCGACGCGGCTCTGGGTGTTGAATACCAGGCTGCGCTTGTCGTAGAAGCCGAGCTTGGAGCCGAGGTTGCGCGAAAAGCGGTCATCGGCTTCGACGATGCGGGCCTCGATCAGCACCTGGCGAACCGGGATGTCGACCTGCTGGATCAACCGCCGGACTTCATCCAGGCGTGTCGGCGTGTCCTGGACGAACAGCTTGTTGGTCCGCGCATCCACCAGGGCGCTGCCGCGCTTGGACAGTACCCGCTGCTTGTCGTCCTTGAGCAATTCGCCCACGGCGTCCGCCTTCTGGTAGTTCAGGGTGAAGGTCTCCGTGCGCAGTTGCTCGATGTCGGCGATCTGCTGACGCGCCTCCAGGTCCAGCTTCTCCTTGGTGGCGAGCTCCTCGCGCGGCGCAATCAGGATGACGTTGCCGTTCTTGCGCATGTCGAGCCCGCGCGACTGCAGGATGATGTCCAGCGCCTGGTCCCAGGGCACGTCCTTCAGCCGCAGCGTGAGGTTGCCGGCGACGGAATCGCTGGTGACGATGTTCAGGTTGGTGAAGTCGGCGATGACCTGCAGCAGCGCCCGGACGTCGACGTTCTGGAAGTTCAGCGACAGCCGCTCGCCCCGGTAGCCTTGGCGCGAGCCCTGCTGCAGCTTGTTCGGGTCTTCCTTGATCTGCTTGACCTCGACCACGAACTGGGTGTCGCTCTGGTAGGCATTGTGCTCCCACAGACCCTGCGGCTCGATCAGCATGCGCGTCGAGTTGCCCTCCTGGAAAGTCCGGATGTTCTTCACCGCGGTGCCGAAGTCGGCGACGTCCAGGCGCCGGCGCAGGTTGTCGGGCAGCCTGGCGCCGGGAAAGTCGACGACGATCGACTGGCCCTGCTGCTTGATGGCGACGCCCATCTGCGGGTCGGACAGTTCGACGACGACGCGTCCTTCGCCGTCCTTGCCGCGGCGGAAGTCGATGTCACGCAGCGCATGCGAGGTTGACGGATCCCCCTTGGCGAAAGTGTAGGCAGAGGCGGCGACCGGCGCCGACGCGGCGGACGTCGCAGCCTGAGCGAGCGAGACAACGAGCGCGTTGCCTTCGATGGTCGACTGGAACGTCATCGGCCGCTTCAGGTTGAGCACGACCCGCGACCGGCCGGTGCCCTGCACGACGTTGACGCTGTGCACGTCGCCGTTGCTGAGTTCGATCAGGCTGCGGGCGAGCTTGCTGTCGGTGTCCTTGAAATCCATCGCCACCCTCGGCGGATTGCTGATGGAGAAGCTCGGCGGCGCATCCGTCGGTGCCTTCGTCATCTCGATGCGCAGCACGGTGGCGGAGCCTTGCTGCGCGCTGGTGATCGATTCGATCGAGTTGCTCTGCGCCCACGCCAGCATCGGGCCGGCGGCACCCAGAGAAAGTGCAGCGGCTGCAATACTGTTCCTGATCAGGCGCATCGAGTGTCTCGTCCGGGCACGGTTGTTCATTTCTTGGCCTCTTGCAGCGCAAGCGAAGTATCCCGCTCCACCCAGTCGCCGGCGGCGTCCTGGACGAGCTCCTTGAGACCCAGCTCAGTCTCTGAAATCCTGATGATCCGGCCGAAGTGCTGGCCGATATAGCTTCCCACCTTCGCCTGGAAGATGACCTTGTCGGCCTCCAGCAGCGCAACCGGTCCGGTACTGGGACGGTGCAGGTGGCCGACCAGTCGGATCGTGTCCAGCGGGTAGGCCTCGAGCGGCTCGCGACGGCGGTTCAGGTCGGGCGTGATGCCGCCCTTGTTGCGGTCGGCGAAGCGGGCCAGCGCCACCTGGAGTTTGGCATTTGAAAAAGGATCGATGTCGGCACGTGCTTCGTACCGGAACGGCACGAAACGCTTTGGCTCCGGAATACGGCCAGTGCGCCGCGGCGTGTTGGCGCGGGTCTCGTCCATCCAGGTCTGGAGTTCGGAGACGTCGCCGGTGCAGCCGGTCAGGCCCAGGCACAGCAGGACCGAGCCGGCAACAGCCAGCAGCCGGGTTCGCCCTGCGGCGCGGGACGGGATGGATTGCTGCATGCTCATCGGTTCGCACCCGGCTTCTTGGCGGCCACGGCACGCTGCGCTTCGATCTCGTCCTTGTCGAGGTAGCGGAACGTCTTGGCGGTAGCATCCATCTCGAGGAGGTTGGTCTTGCTCTGGCGCATGATCGTCAGGTTGTTCAAGGTGACGATGCGCGGGAGGTTGGCGATGTCGCTGCTGAACGAACCGAGGTCGTGGTAGTTGCCCACCACCTTCACCGAGATCGGCAGTTCCGCGTAGTATTCCTTGACCTGCACCTGACCGGGCTTGAACAACTGCAGTTGGGCACCGCGGCCGACGCCGGCCTGGTTGATGTCGGTGAGCAGGGCATCCATCTCGGCGCGGCTCGGCAGCTGTTTCTCCAGCACGCCGACGTATTGCTCGACCTGGACCTTCTGCTTGCGAAGGTCGTCCAGGTTCACCGCTTTCTTGATCTTGTCCTGGAATTCCGAGCGCAACTGCAGCTCCTGCCCGCGCCCGACCTCGAGCTCTTCCAGCAGTCCGCGCCAATAGACGAGCCAGCCGACGAACAGCAACGAGGCCATCACGCCCATCAGCAGCAGCGTCTTCGGCAGCATGGGCCAGAGGCCCGGGTGGCGGCCCCGCAGCCCTTCGAACTGCCGCGTGACCGCGCCCAGGTCGATCTCGATATTTTTCATCGCATTCTCCCCGGCGGGGCGAAGCCGGCCGCGAGGCTCACCGGACCGGCGGCCGAACTGGTGACAGCCCGGCCGCCAGGCGCTGCCGGTCCGCCTGCAGGGGTGCGGCGCTTGATCAGCACGTTCAGCTTGAATTCATAGGCCCGGCGGATGTCGTTCTGTCCGGCGGCCGCGGACTTCTCCGACTCCCTGACCATCACTTCCTTGATCTCGTCGAGCTGCGGCTTCTCAAGCCAGTCGCTGCGGTCGGAAAGGTTGCGCAGCAGCTCGGCAACCCGCTCGTTGGATTGCGCGAAGCCATTGAGGGTGACCATCAGCTCCACCTGCTGCAGACGCTCGAGGAACACGCCCTCCGGCATCAGCTTGACCAGCTCGTCGAAGAGGTGCACAGGAATCGTGCGGTCGCTCTGCAGATCCTCGACCGCCTTCTGGCGGGCCTGCAGCGCGGCGATGGCACCCTCGAGGTCCTTGATCTCCGCGATCTCGATGTCCAGCTTCGCGATCGCAGTCTTGACGTAGTTGTTGCGAGCCGTCTGCTCCTCGATCTGCTTGTTGATGACGAAGCCGCCGGCAAAGGCCAGCACGCCACCGGCGATCGCGGTGATCGCAATGGTGCCGACGAAGTCCTTCTTGCGGCGCTCTCGCCGCATCTCGCGATGCGGCAACAGGTTGATTCTTATCATGCGTCGAACCTCCGCATCGCCAGCCCGCAGCTCACCAGCATCGCAGGCGCATCGAGACGCATCTGCTTCTCGCGCACGTTGCTGGAAATTTCCATCCCCTGGAACGGACTGAAGATTTCGGTGGGAACGCTGCTCCGCTGCGCCACGGCTTCGCGAAGGCCGGGCGTCACCGCACCGCCGCCGGCCAGGAAGATCCGGTCGACACGCGTATAGGGGGTGGAGGTGAAGAAGAACTGCAACGACCGGCTGATGTCGGTGGCGCCTTGGTCGACGAAGGGCTGCAGCAACTCCTTGTCATAGTTGTCGGGCAGGTCCCCGGTGCGCTTCTTGAGCTCGGCCTCTTCCGGCGTGAGGCCGTACAGGCGCACGATGTCCTGCGTCAGCTGATTTCCCCCGAAGGCCTGCTCGCGCTCGAAGATGGTCTGGCCGTTCAGCACCACGGTGAGGCTGGTGGACATCTGACCGATGTCGAAGACCGCCAGGATCAGGCCTTCGCCGTGGTTCGGCAGGAAGCCGACGATGTGGTCGATGGACGTGCGGGCCGCATAGGGCTCGACGTCGATAATCATCGGCTTGAGCCCTGCCATCTCGGCCACGACCACCCGGTCATCCACCTTCTCCTTGCGGGATGCTGCCAGCAGCACGTCGACGTCGTCGGGGGAGTTTGCCGAGGGTCCCAGGATCTGGAAGTCGAGGTTGACTTCGTCGATGGCAAACGGGATGTACTGGCTCGCCTCCGACTCGACCTGCATTTCATAGTCGTCGTCGCGCATGCCGGCCGGCAGGGTGATCCGCTTGGTGATCACCGACGACGACGGCAGCGCCAAGGCGGCGGTCCTGGTCGAAATGCCGGCCTTGCGCAGCGCCCGCAGCAATGCCTCGGCAACGACTTCCGGCTTTTCGACGTTGCCGTCGACAATGGCGCCACGCTCGATCGGTTCGATGGCGTAGCGTTCGAGCCTCATGGCCGACTGCCGCCCAGGAACCAGCTCGACCACTTTGACGCTGGAGGCGCTAAAATCGATACCGAGAAGAGGAGCCGGACCGCGCGCGAAGAGAGAGTGAATACTGAGCCCCACAGAGGCACCCCTTAAGGCGGGAAAAAATCCTTTGGAATTAGTGGCTTAGGCATACTTCGCATAAATCACGTTAGATATTAGCAACATCGAGTCTCCACTGTAAAGTTTTTTGCCCTGCGCGGGACCGTTTGCAACAACCACTGATCCCCGGCGTTCGACCACTGGTCGATTCGTTCAGAAGGACAGTCGGAATCGATGCCTGGACGGTAGTCCCAGCCAGCCGGCGTCAAGGTTGTGCGTTATTTCCCGCACCCCCGCGGCGTATAGTGCGAGGTCATGTCGCCAGTGCCGGCACGTTGCCGTTGAAGATCCTATGAAGGCAGACACGCCACCCCCGCGCTCGAACGTTTACAGGAACGATCGCGACGACCGGTCCGCCGCGAAGGCGCATGGCGCCGGAACAGGATTCGCCGCCGACCCGGCGGGCAGGAAGCCTGGCGGCCGCCGCTGGACTGCCGGCCGGATTGCTGCCTACCTGGTGGCGGTGCCGCTGGGGCTGGCCGTCATCGGCGTCCTGACCGCGCTGCTCGCCGTCGTGCTGACAGCGGACCGGCTGCCGTCGCTGGCGGTCCTCACCGACTACCGGCCGAAAGTGCCGATGCACGTCTACACTGCCGACGGCCTGCTGATCGGCGAGTTCGGCGAGGAGCGCCGCAGCGTCGTGCGCATCGCCGACTTCCCGCAGTCGATGACCCAGGCGATTCTGGCAGCCGAGGACGACCGGTTCTACGAGCACTCGGGGGTGGACATTTCCGGCATCGCCCGCGCCGCGATTGCCAACCTGCGGGCCGGCGGCCGGGCCCAGGGCGCCAGCACCATCACCATGCAGCTGGCGCGCAATTTCTTCCTCACGCGCGAGCGCAGTTACGTTCGCAAGCTCTATGAGGTGCTGCTGACCTGGAAGATAGAGCAGGCGCTGACCAAGGATCAGATCCTGGAGATCTACGCCAACCAGATATTTCTGGGCCAGCGCTCCTACGGCTTCGGGGCCGCGGCGGAAACCTACTTCGGCAAACCGCTGGACCAGTTGAACGTGGCCCAGATGGCCATGCTGGCCGGACTCCCGAAGGCACCCGCCCGGGACAACCCGATCGTCAACCCGAAGCGCGCCAAGGAGCGCCAGCTCTACGTCCTGTCGCGGATGCACGGGCTGGGGTACCTGGACGACAAGGCCCACGAAGCAGCCAAGGAAGAGGACATACGGGTGCTGCCGGAGCGCCGGTCGCTGCCGCTGCGGGCGGACTGGGCTTCGGAGATGGCGCGGCAGCTCACCTACGAGATGTTCAAGGACGAGGCGTATTCCACCGGCCTCAACGTCTATACCACCATCGTCTCCAAGGACCAGCGGGCGGCCAACGCGGCAGTCCGGCGGGCGGTGATCGACTACGACCGCAAGCATGGTTACCGCGGGCCCGAGGCCTACATGGAGATGTCCTCCAATGCCCAGGTGCTGGAGGATCGAATCGAGGACACGATCAGTCAGGCCGGCGACATGGACGACTACCTGGCGGCGGTGGTGCTCAAGGCCGATCCGAAGACGGTCACCGTTACCCGCGGCCGGGGCGCCACGTTCGACATCGCCGGCGACGGCCTGAAGTTCGTCGCCCGCTGGCTCAATCCGAAAGCCGCATCCGACCGCCAGATCCGGCCCGGCGCGATCGTGCGGATCGCCGACGGCCCGCAGGGCTGGGAGATCGTGCAGTCGCCGGACGTCGAGGCCGCCTTCGTCGGACTGAACACGGAGGACGGGGCAGTGCGCGCCATGGTCGGCGGCTTCGACTACAACCGCAGCAAGTTCAACCGCGTCACCCAGTCGATACGCCAGCCGGGCTCAGCCTTCAAGCCGTTCATCTATTCAGCCGCGCTCGAGAAAGGCTTCATGGCCAGCACCCTCATCAACGACGCGCCGATCATCCTGGACCCCGCCACCACCGGCGGGCAGCTGTGGGAGCCGAAGAACTACGACGGCAAGTACGAAGGTCCGTTGAGCCTGCGCACCGCGCTGGCGCGCTCGAAGAACATGGTCTCCATTCGCCTCCTGCAGAGCATCGGCGTCGACTATGCGCAGGACTACATCACCCGCTTCGGTTTCCAGCCGGAGAAGAATCCTGCTTACCTGACGATGGCGCTGGGCGCCGGCAACATCACCCCCTGGCAGCTTGCAAGCGGCATTTCGATCTTCGCCAACGGCGGTTACCGGGTGCAGCCTTACCTGATCGAGAAGATCACCGACAGCTCCGGCAAGGTCATCGCGGCAGCCAAGCCTGCTGTGGCCGGGAACGAGGACGAGCGCGCCATCGACGGGCGCAATGCGTTCATCATGGACAGCCTGCTGCGCGAGGTCGTCAAGCGGGGTACGGCGACCGCCGCCGGCCGCCAGTTGAAGCGCAACGACCTGGCCGGCAAGACCGGGACCACCAACGACGCCCACGACGCCTGGTTCGCCGGCTATGCCACCGGGATCGCCGGCGTCGCCTGGATGGGATTCGACCAGCCGCGGTCGCTCGGCGAACGCGAGACCGGCGGCGGCCTCGCCCTGCCGATGTGGATCAACTACATGCGTGAGGTCCTTCCGGATTCCCCGGAGAAGCCGCGGTCGGTACCGCCTGGCGTCATCCAGGTGAGCGGCGAGTATTACCTGAACGAGACCGGACCGGGCCAGGGCATCGGCTCGCTCGGCGTGACCGAAGACGGCCTGTCCACCGATCCGAAGTCCCAGAGCGTTCGCGACCAGATATTCTGACGGCCTGGCACCGGGTCAAAGAAGGTCGATCGGCGCGCCGGCCTGCGCCGAGAGCTGCTCCGAGAGCATCGAGCGCAATTCGCGTCCGCTGCGGCCGTCGATCCAGCCGCCATCGTCCGCCGGCTTGAAGTGATAACCCCCGGAACGGGCAGCGACCCAGATCTCCCCGGCAGCCTGATGGCTGTTGATCACCACTTTGGAACCGTCCTCGAATTCGATGTCGATGACGTTATCATGCCTGGACAGCTCGAGGTCCACCCCGGCCTCTTCGGCGGACCGCTCGATGTCGACTTCCAGCCGATCGAGCGTTTCCGCAGCGCGCTTCGTGAAGCCCTGGTCCCCCATGCTAGACCGCTCCGCCATAGATATACGGCCCATTCTAATCACCGCCTCAACGGCAGCCTTCATCGCCCTTGCCGGCTGCGGACAAAGCGGTCCGCTGGTGCCGGCGCCCGGCACCGCCTCGCAGCCTGCCGTTACCGCGCCGGTGCCGGCCCCACTGCCGCCAGGCGCGCAGAAGCCCTCGAGCGAACCTACGCCCGGCACCGCTCCGGTCAGGCGATGAACCCGCCGGCCCCGCTCGCCGGTCCGCTGCCGGACTGGCTTTCGCGTGACCCGTCTGGATGTCTTATGGCCGACGGGCTCGGCCTGGAGTCGCTGGCCCGGCAGTTCGGCACACCGCTCTACGTCTATTCGCGCCGGCAGGTCGAATCCACCGTCGAGCAGTTCCGTCTCGCGGTGAAGGGCCGCAACGCCACCATCTGCTATGCCCTCAAGGCGAACAGCACCGTAGCCATCATCGAACTGATGGGGAGCCTGGGCTGCGGCTTCGACATCGTTTCCGGCGGCGAACTGGAACGGGTCATCGCAGCCGGCTGCGATCCGCGCCAGGTGCTGTTCTCCGGCGTCGGCAAGTCGGCGTCAGAGATGTCGCGGGCGCTGGAGGTCGGCGTACGCTGCTTCAACGTCGAATCGCTGGCGGAGCTGGAGCGGCTCAACGAAGTCGCCGGCCGCCTCGGCAAGCAGGCGCCCGTGTCGATCCGGGTCAACCCGGACGTCGACGCGGCGACCCATCCCTACATCTCCACCGGACTGAAGCAGAACAAATTCGGCGTCTGTGGCGATGAAGCGGTGGCGGTATACCGCCGTGCGGCATCGCTCCCCCATATCGCGATCACCGGGATCGACTGTCACATCGGCTCGCAGATCACCGCCATCGAGCCGTTCCTCGCGGCCCTCGATCGTGTGCTGCAAATGGCCGACCGGCTCCGGCAGGAGGGCATCGGGATCCAGCACCTCGATCTCGGCGGCGGCCTCGGCATCCGCTATTCGGATGAAACTCCGCCCGCCCCGATGGCGCTGATGGACGCATTGTTCAGCCGCATCGACAAATGGAGCGGCGGCGCGCCGCCGGAAGTGCTGTTCGAGTTCGGCCGCGCGCTGGTGGGCAATGCCGGGCTGCTGCTGACCCGAACCGAGTACCTCAAGCGCAACCAGGACAAGAACTTCGCCATCGTGGACGCGGCTATGAACGACCTGTTGCGACCGTCCCTGTACCAGGCCTATCACCACATCGAACCGGTGGCGCAGCGCGACAGCCAGCCGGTGCGTCTGGATGTCGTCGGTCCGATCTGTGAATCCAGCGACTGGCTGGGCCGCGACCGGCTGCTGGCAATCGAGCAGGGCGACCTGCTGGCGATCCTCGCGGCCGGCGCCTACGGCTCGGTCATGAGTTCCAACTACAACTCGCGGCCGCGCGCGGC
>JACCRJ010000122.1 GCA_013813615.1 Lautropia sp.
GCATGGTGCTGCTCACCGGCCCCACCGGCTCCAGCAAGACGGTATCGCTTTACACCTGACTGAAAATCATGAACCAGCCCGGCGTCAACATCGCCACCGCCGAAGATCCGGCAGAGATAAACCTGCCCGGCATCAACCAGGTGAACGTCAACGACAAGGCCGGCCTCACCTTCTCGGCGGCGCTCAAGTCGTTCCTGCGCCAGGATCCGGACATCATCATGGTCGGTGAGATCCGCGACCTCGATACGGCGGACATTTCGATCAAGGCTGCGCAGACCGGTCACATGGTGATGTCGACGCTGCACACCAATGACGCGCCGACGACGCTGACGCGCCTGATGAACATGGGTGTCGCGCCATTCAACATCGCCTCTTCGGTGATCCTCATCACTGCGCAGCGGCTGGTGCGCCGGCTCTGCAACTGCAAGGTAGAAGGGCCGATCGACGAAGAGGCGCTGCTCGCGGCCGGCTTCACCGAGGAGGCCCTCGACGGCAGCTGGAAGCCGATGCGCCCGGTCGGCTGCGAACGCTGCAACGGCTCCGGCTTCAAGGGCCGCGTCGGCGTCTACCAGGTGATGCCGATCACCGAGGCCATCCAGCGGATCATCCTGAACAACGGCAACGCGATGGAGATTGCGGCTCAGGCCAAGCGGGACGGCGTCAAGGACCTTCGCGAGTCGGGCCTGCTGAAGGTCAGGCACGGATTCACTACGATCGAAGAAGTCCTCGGGGCAACCAATGAGTAAGCGGAGTCGATGATGGTCGCGAAAGCACTGCCCCCGGGGAAAAGACCGAAGATCAGGGAATCCACCTACGTCTGGGAGGGCCGCGACCGCGCCGGCAAGACGCTGCGCGGAGAAACCCGCGCCGGCGGCGAAACCATCGTCATCACGTCGCTGCGCCGGCAGGGCATCGTTGTCACCAAGATCAAGAAGCAGCGATACAAGGCGGGCCGCGGCAAAATCAAGGATGCCGACATCTCCCTCTTCACGCGGCAGCTCGCCACGATGATGAAGGCCGGCGTGCCCCTGCTGCAGGCCTTCGACATCGTCGCCAAAGGCACCGACAACGGCGCAGTGGCCAAGCTCTTCACCGACATCAAGGGCGACGTCGAAACCGGTACGTCGCTGTCGCGCGCCTTCCGCAAGTACCCGCTCTACTTCGACAGCCTGTACTGCAACCTGGTGGGCGCCGGCGAACAGGCCGGTATCCTTGACGACCTACTCGATCGCCTGGCCACCTACAAGGAAAAGATGGAGGCCATCAAGGGCAAGATCAAAACGGCATTGTTCTATCCGATCTCCGTCCTGGTCGTCGCGTTCGTCGTGGTGGCGGTAATCATGCTGTTCGTCGTGCCCGCCTTCAAGAGCGTTTTCGAGAGCTTCGGCGCCGACCTGCCAGGCCCGACCTTGTTCGTGATGGCGATCTCCGAATTCTTCGTCAGCTACTGGTACCTGATCTTCGGCACCATCGGGCTCACCTTCTACTTCTTCATGCAGGCCTGGCGGCGCTCGCCGAAGATGCAGATGGTGATGGATCGCGGCCTGCTGAAGATGCCGATTTTCGGGCCGGTGGTCCGAAAGGCGACGGTTGCGCGCTGGCTGCGGACCCTGTCGACGATGTTCGCCGCCGGCGTGCCGCTGGTCGAAGCGCTCGATTCCGTGGGCGGTGCCTCCGGCAATCACGTCTACCTGATGGCGACCAAGAAGATACAGCAGGAGGTCTCGATCGGGACAAATCTCACGGTCTCGATGCAGAATGCCAACGTGTTCCCGAACATGGTGCTGCAGATGGCGTCGATCGGCGAAGAGTCCGGCTCCCTCGATTCGATGCTGGGCAAGGCGGCAGATATCTACGAACGTGAGGTGGACGATGCGGTCGACAGTCTCGCGTCCCTGATGGAGCCGCTGATCATGGTGTTTCTAGGCACGATCATCGGCGGGCTGGTGGTGGCGATGTACCTGCCGATCTTCAAGCTCGGCCAGGTGGTCTAGGAGTCCGTCGGGTTGCTGTCCGCCACCCCTGCTCTCTGGATGACGCCCGACCTGACCCTTGTCTTCGCCGCGATCTTCGGGCTGCTCATCGGCAGCTTCCTGAACGTCGTGATCCATCGCCTGCCGCTGATGATGCAGGCGCAGTGGGAGGCCGAGGCGGCCGGGATCAACGAAGGCCGTGCCGACGCGGCCACCGCCGAGGTATCCGCTGCCAAGCTGGGCGTGGCGCCGGTGAAGCCTGAGGCAGCCGCTGCAGCGCCGTTCAACCTGGTCGTGCCCCGCTCGCGGTGCCCCCACTGCGGTCACCGGATCACGGCCCTGGAGAACATCCCGGTGCTGTCCTGGCTGCTGCTGCGCGGCCGGTGCTCGGCCTGCAAGGCGCGGATCTCCGTACGGTACCCGCTGATCGAGGTGCTGAGCGGCGCCCTCGCCTTCGCCTCGATCTGGCAATACGGCGTCACGCTCGCGGGCGTCGCCGCCGCATGCCTTTGCTTCGCGCTGATCGCGCTGGCCTTCATCGACCTGGACACGCAGCTGCTGCCCGACGACATCACCCTGCCGCTGCTGTGGGCCGGCCTGCTGCTCAACCTCGCCGGCACATTCGTGCCGCTGCAGGAAGCGGTGATCGGCGCGGTGGCGGGATACCTG
>JACCRJ010000402.1 GCA_013813615.1 Lautropia sp.
CCCTTGAAATCCGGCTCGAAAAGCGCGTTTTGACTGACTGTAAGCGGGGGCGTTATACTCACTGGCTCACTTGAACGTCACCAACTGAACGTCATTGCGGCGGTGGTAGCAGCACCGCACCGCACTACGCGCGCCTCAGTACCGGAACTGCGCACCTCACCCTATGAAAACTTTCTCTGCCAAGCCTCATGAAGTCCGCCGCGACTGGTTTGTCGTTGACGGAACGGACAAGATTCTCGGACGTCTTGCTGCGGAAATCGCACTCAGGTTGCGGGGTAAGCACAAGCCCGAGTTCACCCCTCATGTGGATACCGGTGATTTCGTCGTGGTCGTGAACGCAGCGCGGATTCGTGTGACCGGGAACAAGGGCCTCGACAAGAAGTATTACCGGCACAGCGGCTACCCCGGCGGCGTCAGCGAGACCAATTTCGACAAGATGCAGGCCCGCTTCCCGGGGCGTGCGCTGGAAAAGGCTGTCAAGGGCATGCTGCCCAAGGGGCCCCTTGGCTATGCGATGTTCAAGAAGCTGAAGGTCTACGGCGATGACACCCACCCCCACAGCGCACAGCAACCCAAACCCCTCCAGATCTGATCGCAGAAGAGACTAGACAATGATCGGTGAATACAACTACGGCACGGGACGGCGCAAGACTTCCGTCGCGCGCGTCTTCATTCGTCGCGGCGACGGCAAGATAACTGTCAACGGCAAGGACATCGGCCAGTACTTCTCCCGTGAAAGCGGCCGGATGATCGTCCGGCAGCCACTGGAGGTTGCCAACGTGCCGCAAACCTTCGACATCAGGGTCAACGTGCATGGCGGCGGCGAATCGGGTCAGGCCGGTGCGGTTCGCCATGGCATAACCCGTGCACTGATCGATTTCGACGCCACCCTGAAGCCCACCCTGTCGGCCGCGGGTCTGGTGACGCGCGATGCCAGGGAGGTCGAGCGCAAGAAGGTCGGCTTCCACAAGGCGCGGCGCCGCAAGCAGTTTTCCAAGCGCTGATCCGCTTTCCGCGCGGCGGCTGCGCCGTGTCGGGAGAGCGACCCGGCTTCGCGCAGGTCAGAAATGGGGTGTCTTCGGGCACCCCATCGTTTTTGCCGACGCCTACAATCAAGGGGCCGGCGGCAGATGTTCATTCGGACCCTTCAGGAGATCAATCGGATGCTTGGAAACCATCGAGCTGGAGTTTCGATGCACAGGATCGGGGAAGGCGCACGCGTCGACGGAACGCTGCGTTTCAGCGGCCGGCTCGAGATCCACGGCACCGTGGCCGGCTCGGTGATCGCAGAAGGCGATGGCTCGAGCGAAGTGGTTGTCGGTCCCAAGGGGCTGGTCCAGGGCGAGATCAGCGCGGCTACAGTGGCCATCGCCGGAACGGTGCAGGGGCCGGTGCGGGCAACCCTGCGGCTTGACGTGCTGTCGGGAGCGAGGCTGGTGGGCGACGTGACCTACCGCGACCTGCAGATACAGCACGGCGCCGTCGTCGAAGGCTCGCTCAAGCCGATCGAAGGCGAGCAGGTCGCGTTGAAATTGGTGGCCAACAGCCGCATCTGAACCAGCGCAGGTCGGGAATCGACCACGACGGGAACTCGGTTGGAATCGACTTTTACGGGTTCAACGCCATGCTGCCGTGCGCCGCGCCGGTGCGACCCTTAACTGGTCAGGGTCGGCTGATCTGGACTATCCTTGTCAGGAATTGGGAGTTCCAAACACATGAATGCCGTCGCTGAAATGCCCGCTCCTCTCGTCTTCACCGACAGTGCCGCAGCGAAAGTGAGCCAGTTGATCGAAGAAGAGGGCAATCCGGACCTTAAATTGAGGGTTTTTGTGCAGGGCGGGGGCTGCTCCGGCTTCCAGTACGGGTTCACCTTCGATGAAGAGATCAACGAAGACGACTCGGTCATGGAAAAGAACGGCGTGAAGCTGCTGATCGACGCCATGAGCTACCAGTACCTGGTAGGCGCCGAGATCGACTACAAGGACGACCTGCAGGGTGCCCAGTTCGTGATCAAGAATCCAAACGCCGGCTCGACCTGCGGATGCGGTTCATCCTTCTCGGCTGCCTGACGGGTAGAGCGCACCAAGGACCCGGTAACCGCAAGCGCCGGTAACTGCCGGAAGGTTGCCAGGTTCCCGCTTCACGCGCTGACGCGCCAGCCAGGCGAAGGCCGTGGCTTCCACGGTCTGCGGATCCAGTCCCAGGTCACCGGTTGTTCTCACCGGGATGCCGGGCAGGTTGGCCTGGAGCCGATCCATCAGCCGCCCGTTGGCGGCTCCGCCGCCGCAGACAAAAACTTCCGTTACCTGATGCAGGCGGCAGTCGTCGGCCAGCGTGGTGGCGGTGAGCTCCAGCAGGCTCGCCTGCACATCCACCGGCGTCAGACCTCTCAGGTCTTGCCGCTGCAACCACTCGGCGTTGAAGAGGTCCCTTCCGGTGCTTTTGGGCGCCTGCCGGCCGAAGTAGGCTTCGGCTCGCATCCGTTGCAGCAGTCCCGTGTCCACTTGCCCGGCCGCGGCCCATCGCCCGTCGCGATCGAAGCGCTCGCCCCGATGCCGCTCGCACCAGGCGTCCATCAGCGTGTTCCCCGGGCCGGTGTCATAGCCAAGGACCGGAGGCGCCGAAGTGCCGGCGCTGGACCTGGTTGAGCCACCGGTGTCTGCCGGCTCGAGGATCGTGATGTTGGCGATGCCGCCGATATTGGTGATGCCCCGCCTGGCTGCGGTCCCGCCGAACACGCGGGCATGAAACGCCGGCACCAGGGGTGCCCCCTCGCCGCCGGCGGCAACGTCCGCGCTGCGCAAGTCCGATACCGTGTCGATTCCGGTGGCTTCCGCCAGCCGCGCTGCATTGATGAGTTGCAGGGTGTAGCCT
>JACCRJ010000411.1 GCA_013813615.1 Lautropia sp.
CGGGTGCCGCTGAGCGCAGTCGTGGGTTGGCTGATCTATACCGAATCCATCGACGTCTATACGGCAGTCGGAGCGGCCCTGATCCTGGCGGGGAATCTGCTGAACCTGAAAGGCTCCGGCGGTGTCCGGTCCAGGCCTGCTTCGCGCGGTCTGCCCCCGGCCTGACAACCCGGAGCCCGCTCAACCTGTTCACCTGGTCCTGGCCTCGCGCAAGAGCCGGACAGCAGCTGGCAGAATGCATCTCCGAAGGGGCTGATGCACATGACCGGCCGCTTTCCGGTCCAGAATACCTTGACCATGGACGACCCAAGAGAAGCTTCTTTGCAAGGTGAGTCCGTCGATCCGGCTGGCATCGGCGTGGACGACGGCGCCGTGGTCGTGCATGCATCTGCGCGGCTGCACCTTGGATTCCTCGATCCCGGCGCCAGCCTCGAGCGTCGGTTCGGCAGCATCGGGATGATGATCGAGGGCACCGCCACGGTGGTGCGTCTCGCGCCTGCCGATGTCCAGCTCTTCGGCGCAGGCGCGCATGCCCGCCATGAACTCGATCGGGCGCGCAGGATCGTTGCGCAGCTGCAATCCGCCACCCGAAGACATGCGCCGCTGGAGGTCCGCATCCTCGAGGCGCTGCCGGCTCACGTCGGACTCGGCTCAGGGACACAGCTTGCGCTGGCGCTGGGACGTGCCTTTTCGGGCCTGTACGGGCTCGGCATGAGCACACCGGAGCTGGCCCGATTGCTGGATCGTGGCGGCCGCTCCGGAATCGGGATTGCCGGCTTCGATCACGGTGGCGTGCTCGTCGATGGCGGTCCTCGTTCCGGCGCCGCCGCACCTCCGGTGCTGGCTCGGTTCGACTTCCCGGAAGAGTGGCGGATCATCCTCGCCGGGGATCCTGCCCTGAGCGGCCTGCATGGCGAAGGCGAGATGTCGGGCATCGCGCGGCTTTCCCGATTTCCCCAGCATCAGGCAGCGCACCTGTGCCACCAGGTGCTGATGATGATCATGCCAGCGCTCGCCGAGCGCGAGTTCGCGCCCTTCGCCAAAGGACTGAGTGAAGTGCAGCGGGTTCTGGGGGAATACTTCGCGCCCGCCCAGGGTGGCGTCTATACCAGCCCCGGAGTCGGACGACTGATGCGCTGGATCGGCGAGCATCATCTGGCCGCCGTGGGGCAAAGCTCCTGGGGGCCGACCGCTTTTGCCATCCTGCCGTCGGCGTCGCAGGCGCAGGAGGTTCTCGCATCGGCGCGGGGGGCGGGCGTCGTCGACTGCGGCATCGAGGCAAATATCGTCGCCGGGCGCAACCGCGGCGCGCTTCTCGAGCGCGGGGCAGGCGCGGGGGGCACGACTGGACATCAGTGACCACGCCCCGTAGAACACCCACAACCCATCAAGCGAGGAACCAGCCATGCAGGCTCAAAGTGTCGAACGGCCAACCATCCTCCATCTCTTCACGCCGGGCAAGCAGGCCAGTCCCTTCGACGTGAACATGGCGGTGGACGCCGGCTTTCAGGTAGTGGTGCCGTATGCGCATGTCGAGATGGACAACCTGGCCGCACTGACCCAGGACGCCATCTTTTCTCGCGGCCCGAAGGGCGCGAAGAAGACCGGCATCTTCATCGGCGGGCGGGACGTGGTGGTCGCCGACGACATGCTCAAACTGGCGGAGAAGTCCATGTTTCCGCCTTTTGTCGTCTCGGTGTTCGCCGATCCCAGCGGCTCCTATACCACGGCGGCCGGCATGATTGCCTGCGTCGAGCGGCAACTGCTCAAGGCGAACGGCACCAGCCTCGACGGCAAGCGGGTGCTGATCCTGGGGGGCACGGGCGCGGTGGGGCGGATTGCCGCAGTGTTATGCGCGCAATCGGGCGCGGAAGTGCGGCTGTGCAGCCATTCCGATGCAAAGCGGGCGAAGGCAGCCGCGGAGCTGCTCAGCAAGCGCTTCGAGCTCGTCATCGATGGTCTGCTCATCGATTCGGCCGCGACGCTGCGCCGCGCGCTCGCGGATACCGACGTCGTGCTGGCAACCGCCGCTGCGGGCGTCCAGGTGATGGCAACCGAAGACCTTGCGGCCGCACCCAGGTTGTTGGTGGCCGCGGACGTCAATGCCGTGCCGCCCGCCGGCATCGCCGGTGTCGACGTCAAGCATGATGGCGTTCCGATCGAGGGCAGTGGTGGCAAGCGCGCAGTCGGCATCGGCGCGCTGGCAATCGGCGATGTGAAGTACCAGGTGCAGCATCGGCTTTTCGTCCGGATGCTCGAAGCGGGGAAGCCGGTCTTTCTCGGTTTTCCCGAGGCGCTTGCCATGGCGCGTGAGTTGGTCGCCGATGCGGCTTGAGTGCGGCAGCCGGTCGCTTCGCGTGTTGATCCGCGAAAGCTGACTGATGGTGGCGCCGGTGGTGGTGGTGGCGGCAAGCTCTGCCCGCATGCTCGCCGAATCCGCGCGTCGCGCGGGGATGCGGCCCGTTGCGCTGGACCTTTTCGGCGACCTCGACACCCGTCGTGCCGCCCACTGGCTCTGCGTCGGCAGCCAGGATGGCCTGGGCTTCGACGCGCAGCGGATGCAGGCGATGCTTGGGCGGCTGGCCGGACGTTCCGACGTGCTGGGCTGGGTCGCGGGCGGCGGCTTCGAGGATTGCGCCGAGCTGATGCAGACGTGTGCGCAGGCGTTGCCGCTGATCGGCAACGACCTGGACACCCTCGCCGCGATGAAGCAGCCCGGGCGCTTCTTTCCGATGCTCGATGGCTATGGCATCCGCTATCCGCAGACGCAGCTGACGCCGCCTTCGTCGCCGTCCGGCTGGTTGAGCAAGTCCGTCGGGGGGACCGGCGGTGGTCATGTGCGTCGGGTGGGAAGGGCTTCGCCGCACCAGCGCAACGCCGCTCTGCGCGTTCCGAAGACGCCGGCGCCCGTGGCGCATTATTACCAGCGTGAATCGTCAGGCGCGCCGATGTCGGCGCTATTCCTTGCTGACGGGACCGACGTGCTGCTGATCGCCTTCAACCGTTTGCTGGTGGGGCCTGTGGGCCGGCGTCCGTTCGTGTTCCAGGGTGCAGTCGGGCCGGTTTCGCTGTCCGACGAAGCCGGGGCGGCCGCGAGGCATGCGGTCGACCAGATCGCAAGGCACGCCGGACTCGTCGGGTTGAACAGCATGGATTTCCTGCTCGATGGCGAGGCGGTCAGCGTGCTTGAGATCAATCCGCGGCCCTCCGCTACCATGGACTTGCACGATGACCGGTTCGCCGGTGGGCTGTTGAAGGCGCATATCGAGGCC
>JACCRJ010000419.1 GCA_013813615.1 Lautropia sp.
GTCGACACCGCGGCGATTGCGGACACCGCCGCCGCGGCTACTGCGCCGTCCAGCCGCCGTCGATAGCCCAGGCCACGCCCCGTACCTGGTCCGCTCCCGGCGAGCACAGGAAGGCGGCCATCTCGCCGATCTGCTCAGTCGTGACGAACTCCTGCGACGGCTGCTTCTCGCCGAGCAGCTGTGCCTTCGCCTGTTCCGGCGTGATGCTCTTTTCCTTCATCCGCACGTCGATCTGCTTCTGCACCAGCGGCGTCAGCACCCAGCCGGGGCAGATGGCGTTGCAGGTGATGCCGGTGGTGGCGGTTTCCAGCGCCGTGGTCTTGGTCAGGCCGACTACGCCGTGTTTGGCAGCCACATAGGCCGACTTCTCGGCGGACGCAACCAGCCCGTGCGCCGAGGCGATGTTGATGATCCTGCCCCAGCCGCGCTGCCTCATGCCTGGCAGCGCGAGCCGCGTCGCGTGGAAGACGGCACTCAGGTTCAAGGCGATGACGGCGTCCCAGCGCTCGACAGGGAAATCCTCGATCCGCGAGACGTGCTGGATACCGGCGTTGTTGATCAGGATGTCGACGCCGCCATGCACGTCGGCGCAACGCTTCATCAGGTTCTCGATGTCGGCCACCTTGCTCAGGTCGCCGCTCTCGAACACAGCCTGGACGCTGTGCTCACCGGCGATCGACGCGACCAGCCTCGCAATCCCGCCCGCGTCGCCGAAGCCGTTGATCACCAGGTTGCAGCCGCGTCTGGCCAGTGCGATCGCCATGCCGAGGCCGATCCCGCTGGTTGAGCCGGTCACGAGGGCTAGTTTGCCTTGAAGGGTCCTTTCAGTCATGCCGGTTCCTGGTAGTTATCGGGTTGCGGCCGATTGCCGGCTGCTACCATTCAACCCGATTGTATCTTCCGACCCCGGACCCCGACCTTGCAGCAAAGCCCACCGATGCAACCGCGACTGGACTCCATTCAATGCCTGCATCCGGGCGGCCTGCATCGGATGGCCTACGCCGAATGGGGCGACCCGGACAACCCGGAGGTGGTCGTGTGTGTCCACGGCCTGAGCCGCAACGGCCGCGATTTCGACACGCTCGCCAGGGCCCTCAGCGCCACCCATCGGGTCGCTTGTCCCGACATCGTCGGCCGCGGCCGCTCCGACCAGCTAGGCGACTATCGCGGCTACTCTTTTCCGCAGTACGTCGCCGATTGCGTCACGCTGATCGCGCGCCTGAACGTCGAGCGTGTCTGCTGGGTCGGCACCTCGATGGGCGGCCTGATCGGCATGATGATCGCGGCCATGCCGGGTGGCCCGATCGTGCGGCTCGTCGTCAATGATGTCGGGCCGGTCATCGGTCGTGAAGGCATCGGCCGCATCGGCAAGGCAGTCGGCACGCGCACCGAATTCGAGTCGTTCGAAGAGGGCTTGGCCTACGTCGTGCAGGCGTCCGCCTCGTTCGGGCCGCACACGCCGGAGCAGTGGCGCTTGCTGAGCGAACATATCGTCCTGGAAAAGGACGGCAAGTGGCACCTGCACTACGATCCTCGAATCGGCGATGCCACGCGGGCCGAACTCGCCAAGCCGGTCACCGCCGACCTCTGGCCGATGTGGGACCTGATCACCTGTCCGACGCTGGTGCTGCGCGGCGCCGAGTCGGATCTCCTCGAGGAGACGGTTGCCCGGGAGATGACCGTGCGCGGGCCGAAGGCTTCCCTGATCACCTATGCCGGCGTCGGTCATGCGCCGACCCTGATGCAGCCGGATCAGGTGGCCGACGTCGTCTCATTCATCAACTCGAGCAAGGAGAACTAGATGACCATCAAGCGCCTGCACAGTGGCCCCCGGATGTCCCAGGCGGTCGTCCACAACGGTGTCGTCTACCTGGCCGGCCAGGTGGCAAAGGGTCCGGACGGTGACGTGGCGGACCAGACCCGCCAGGTCCTGGCGGGAATCGATGCGTTGCTCGCCGATGCGGGCAGCGACAAGTCGCGCCTGCTGAGCGCCACCATCTACCTCGCCGATATCGCCGATTTCCAGAAAATGAACGGCGTATGGGACGCCTGGGTCGTTGCCGGTTCGACACCCGCCCGCGCGACCGTCGAAGCCAGCCTGGCGACCCCGAAGTACCTGGTCGAGATCATGGTGACGGCCGCCACGGCCTAGTTGCCCTGGCTGGCTTAAATCGACCGGCTGGTCTGGCTGGGGGTAACCAGCCGGCGGGCGCCGTCGTAGCGGCTGGCCCAGTAGCGGTGGGTCATCCGCTCCACCCGCACCAGGCTGCCGGATGAAGGCGCATGCACGAAGCGGCCGCGGCCGATATAGATGCCGACGTGGGAATACGGGAGGCGCGAGGTGTTGAAGAACACGAGGTCGCCGGCTGCCAGTCGGGACTTGTCGATACCCTTGCCGCTTCGGCTCAACTGTCGGCTGGTGCGGGGCAGCTTCATGCCCACTGCATCGTCGTAGACGTGCGCGACCAGGCCGCTGCAGTCGAAGCCGTCTTCAGGGT
>JACCRJ010000422.1 GCA_013813615.1 Lautropia sp.
ACGGATACTCGTGCGCATGCTCGGCCTGCATGAACCGGCGCAGGTTGCGCACCACCATCAGGGTGTGCTGGTCCACGGTGTAGACGTGAAAGAGGTCGTGCTGCATCCGCCCGACGATCCGCCTGAAGGCGGGCAGGTAGCGGCCCAGCACCGACCACTTGTTCATCCGCCGCAGCTCGTGGGTCACGCCCCGGGGCGCCTGCAGCAGCGCGAGGAAGGCCGCGCGGTTGACGGGATCGTGGCGGAACTTCGCATCGATGCGAAAGCGCGCGTGCCAGAGCGCGCGCAGCGTGGGAACCGTCATGCCCGACAACTCGGCGTGCTGCTGCATCATCAGGAAGGCCCGCAGCAGCAGTTGCGGGTGGCGCTCGAAGCCGTCGGGCTCGCGCAGATCCAGCAGGTCGTCGACCCGGTTGAAGTCGGCATCGAGCGGCACCGCATCGGCGGGCGGGCGCCCGAGCAGGCGCTGCTCGAGCGACTGCAGCAGGATGGTCGAGAGCTGAGTGATCGCCTTGGACGCAAGGTAGTAGCGCTGCATCAGGCTTTCCGACAGCGCCCGTGAACTGCTTGCCTCGAAGCCCATCTCCCGCGCGACCGCCGGCTGCAGGTCGTAGACCAGGCGATCTTCGCGGCGGTTGGCGAGGATGTGCAGCCATGCCCGGATCTGCTTGAGCAGGCGCTCGTGCCGCTGCAGCTGCCGGGCCTCGAGCGGCTCGATCACGCCGGCCCGGACCAGCGCGCTCCAGCCGAGGCCGAGACCCGCCGCCCGCGTTACCCAGCCGATCACCTGCAGGTCGCGCAGCGCGCCGGGGCTCTCCTTGCAGTTGGGCTCGAGGCTGTAGGGCGTGTCCTCGTACTTCTGGTGCCGCCGGCGCATTTCCAGCAGCTTGTCGCGCAGGAAGATCGCTGGAACCAGCAGCCCCTGCATGACCCCGTCGAGTTCGCGCGCCAGCAGGCGGCTTCCCGCGAGACGGCGACGCTCCAGCAGGCTGGTCATGACGGTCACGTCCGCGCGAGCCTCCTCGGCACACTGTGCCGGCGTACGCACGCTGTGGCCGATCTCCAGGCCGATGTCCCAGCAGGCGCCGATGAAGTGCTCGATCCGGCCGGCCTGCCCGGCGTCCGGCTCCACGCCCGTCAACAACAGCAGGTCGACGTCCGACTGCGGTTGGAGCTCGCCGCGGCCGTAGCCGCCGACGGCGAACAGGGCCCTGTCGGCCGGAAAGCCGCTGCGCTCCCAGAGGCGAATGAGGACGGTATCGGTGGCGCGGGAGAGGCCCCTGAGCAGGCGGTCGACCTGCTGGTCGGCCTTGAAGCGCTCGATGTGACCCTGGCGCAGGTGGCGCAGCTCCGCCTTCAGTGTGGCGGCCGCCGGCGGCCCCGCCTGCAGGCCACTGATGACGGCCGCATCCGGCAGGTCATTCACGGCAGTCTCCCGGCCGACCTTCTGCCGCGCTCAGGCCGCCGCCTCGACGATGGCCGGCCTGGCGGGGGTGCCTTCGGAGAGGGTCAGGACTTGGTAACCGCTCGAGGTCACCACCACCGTGTGTTCCCACTGGGCCGAGAGCGAATGGTCCTTGGTGACGATGGTCCAGCCGTCGGCCAGTTCCCGGATCTCCCGGCGCCCGGCGTTGATCATCGGCTCGACGGTGAAGGTCATGCCTTCGATCAGCCGTTCGCCGGTGCCGGGGCGCCCGTAGTGCAGCACCTGGGGCTCCTCGTGAAAGCGCCGGCCGATGCCGTGCCCGCAGAACTCCCGCACGACGGAAAAACCGTTGCCCTCGGCGTGCCGCTGGATGGCGTGCCCGATGTCCCCGAGCGTGGCGCCGGGCCGGACCTGCTCGATCCCCAGCCACATGCATTCATAGGCCACGTCGCAGAGCCGGCGAGCCGCCACCGACGGAGTCCCGACGATGAACATGCGGCTGCTGTCGCCGTGCCAGCCGTCCTTGATCACCGTCACGTCGATGTTCATGACGTCGCCGTTCTTCAGCACCCGGTTGCCAGGGATGCCGTGGCAGACCTGGTGGTTGAGCGAGGTGCAGATCGACTTGGGAAAGGGCTTGTACCCCGGGGGCGCGTAGTTGAGCGGGGCCGGGACCGCCTTCTGGTGGTTGACGATGTAGTCGTGACAGAGCGCGTCCAGCGTGCCGGTGGGGACGCCCGTCCTGACGTGCGGCGTGATGAAATCCAGCACTTCGCTGGCCAGACGCCCCGCGATGCGCATCGATTCCAGCTCTTCGGCAGTCTTGGGGGCAGCGGTCATTCGGGCGACAGGACGGATGGTGCGGAGGGGGCAGAATACGGCGGTCGGGGCGCAGACGGACTGGCTGAACCGGAAACCGGCGTTTCTTGTTACCATTATAAGTTAGTCCCGGGCTACGATGCTCGGGGCCACGCGTGCCCTGCCGAGAGCCGGGAGCGCGTCCCAAAGCCGCCTGGGCTTCGGGGCTGGTCCAATTTCCACCAAAGGTCCCCGGCTCCGGCCGATGCTGCCGGTGGGTGCTTCCGGTGAAGCCGAAGCGGACCGCCTGTCGTCGTGATCGGGGTGCCTGCGTTACGCGGGTTGATCCGTCGACTGTCCAGGTATTCGACCAACCCTGACCTGGAGCAACACATGTCGGTAACGATTCGCCAAATGCTGGAAGCCGGTGTCCATTTCGGTCACCAGACCCGCTTCTGGAACCCCAAAATGGCCCCATTCATTTTCGGCCATCGCAACAAGATTCACATCATCAACCTCGAGAAGACGCTGGTCCAATACCAGGCGGCGACGAAGTACGTCCGCCAGCTGGCTGCGAACCGCGGCACGATCCTGTTCGTCGGCACCAAGCGCCAGTCCCGGGAGATCGTCGCGGAAGAAGCAGGCCGCGCCGGAATGCCCTACGTGGATGAGCGCTGGCTCGGCGGCATGATGACCAACTTCAAGACGGTCAAGGGCTCGATCAAGCGCCTGAAGGACATGGAGCAGCTGGCTGAAGACGGCGCGCTCGAGCGGATGACCAAGAAAGAGGGCCTGATGTTCGCCCGCGAGCGCGAGAAGCTGACCCGCAGCCTCGGCGGCATCAAGGACCTGAACGGCCTGCCGGACGCGCTTTTCATCATCGACGTCGGCTACCACAAGATCGCCGTCACCGAAGCGCGCAAGTTGGGCGTGCCGATCGTCGCCATCGTGGACACCAACCACTCGCCGGACGGCATCGACTACATCATTCCCGGCAACGACGACTCCGGCCGCGCGGTCCGCCTGTATGCCCGTGGCGTCGCCGACGCGATCCTGGAAGGCCGCAGCGCGGCACTGCAGGAGGTGGTCAAGGGTGCCGAGGAAGATGAGTTCGTCGAGGTCGAATCCGAAGAGGCCTGATCTGGATCTCGCAGACCCGATGGCGCCGCGCGTCATGGAGTGAAACCTAGCCCGGCACCCGTCGCCTCCGGCTCGGGTGTGGCGCTTTCCGTATCCCCGGCCGCAAGCTGCGCC
>JACCRJ010000428.1 GCA_013813615.1 Lautropia sp.
GTACCGAGAATACGACCCGGTCGAGGCCGCTCGGGGGCATGCCGCGGCACGCCCAGCAGTTTGCCGGCGATCCCGACGGCGACGCGGCGGCGCAGAAGACCTTCAACGAGTCCCGGCGAAACTTCCTGGCGCTGATCTTCTGCCTGATGGTGGGCACGGCCGCGCTGCCGCACATCCTAATGCGCTACTACACCACGCCGAGTGTGAGGGAGGCGCGCAACTCCGTGACCTGGTCGCTGTTCTTCATCTTCCTGCTCTACTTCACCGAGCCGGCCCTGGCGGTGCTGGTCAAGTTCGAGATGTTCAACGTGATAGTCGGCACGCCGTTCGCTGAGTTGCCGGCTTGGGTGGCCAACTGGACACGGGTGGATCCGGGTCTGTTGTCGGTCGTCGACATCAACCGGGACGGCATCCTGCAGCTGGGCGAGATCAAGATCGGCGGCGACATCATCGTGCTGGCGACACCAGAGATCGGAGGCCTGCCGTACGTGATCTCCGGCCTGGTGGCTGCCGGCGGCCTGGCAGCGGCGCTGTCCACCGCCGACGGACTGCTGCTCACGATCGCCAATGCGCTGAGTCACGACCTGTACTACAAGATGATCGATCCGAACGCGACCACCTCGCGCCGGGTCGGCGTCTCCAAGGCCCTGCTGCTGGTGGTGGCCCTGTGTGCAGCCTACGTGGCCTCCTTGAGGCCTGCAGACATTCTGTTCCTGGTGTCGGCAGCGTTCTCCTTCGCGGCCGCAGCGTTCTTCCCGGCTCTCACCCTCGGCATCTTCTGGAAGCGCGCCAACAAGTGGGGCGCGGTCGTCGGCATGATCGGCGGCCTCGGTGTCACCTTCTACTACATGGTGACGACCCAGCCCTGGATGCGCGGTCTGTTCAACGTGACAAGTCCGATCGCGGACAACATCTGGTGGGGCATGCAGCCGATCTCGGCGGGCATCTTCGGCGTGCCGCTCGGCTTCGCACTGATCATCATCGTCAGCCTCCTGACGGGCGCGCCACGGCAGGATACGCAGGATCTGGTGGAGCATGTGCGCTACCCGAGCCTGAAGCCGGCCGCGGCCTGATGTAGAGGGTGGCATGAGCAGGCGACGGGCCGGTAAGGATACGGTTCCGGCGCCTGCCGGTGTCGCCTCGACGGCCCTGTTGCACTGGAACGGGGCCGTTTTCGTTCTTCACCGACGATGACGTGGTGATCCCCTCTCCGAGCCTGCTCGCAAACCTCTGCGCGCAACTGATGCGCAGCCCGCCTTTCTCCCTGATGCAGGTGGCGCAGGTCGAAGCTCTGGTGAAACGGGCGTCCCAGACTTATCACGCGCCCGGGGAGGTAGTGGTCTCGCCGGCGTCCGGCCCGATCGACGCGATCTACATCATCCGTTCGGGCAGCGTCACTCATCGGCCTCCGCATGGGCAGGGCGGCGACTTCCAGTTCGAGGCCGGTGACCTGTTCCCGCTGGGGGCGATGATGGGCGCACGTGCGGTCACCGGCACCTACACCGCGCACCAGGACACCTTCTGCCTGCGCATCGACGCGCAGGTGGTTCGCGAGGTTGCGGCGTTGAGTCCCCCGTTCGCGGATTTCCTCAGCCGCAGCATCCTGACCCTGTTGGAAGCTTCGCAACGCCTGCTGCGGGAGAGCCAGGCATCGCAGGCACTGGCGGACCAGTCGCTGGAGTCGCCGCTGGGCGAACTGATGTGTCCCCGCGCCGGTGAGCGTGGCGCCCGGCACGCTCGTGAGCGAGGCCCTTCGTTTGATGCACCAGCAGCGGGTGGGTTCGATTCCGGTGGTGGATGCCGGCGGCCACATCGTGGGCATCCTGACCCGGTACGACGTGCTGGGACGGATAACGCTGCCTCAGCTGCCGCTGGACACACCGATCGACCAGGTCATGAGCAGTCCCGTGCGCAGCCTCGGCACGGAAGATTCGGCACTCGAGGCAGCGCTGCTGATGTCGCAGCACGGCATCCGGCATGTGCCGGTCACGCGGGGCGGACGACTCGTCGGCATCGTCTCGGAGCGGGACCTCTTCGCGATCCAGCGCCTGTCCATCAAGCAGATCGGCACCGCCATCCGCTCGGCACGCGCCCTCGATACGTTGGAGCAGGCTGGTGCCGACATCCGCCGCTTCGCCGGCATCCTGCTTGGGCAGGGGGTGCAGGCGCGCCAACTGACGCGGCTGATCAGCCGGCTCAACGATGCGCTGACGGTCCGAATCGTCGAGTCGATCGCAGCCGATCGGGGAATGAACCTGCACCGTGCGCCTGCTGGCTGGCTGCCGGGTCGGAAGGGCGGGAAGAGCAGACGATCTCGACCGACCAGGACAACGGGCTGCTCTTCGAGAGTGATGAGCCGGAGAAGGACCGGCCGGTGTGGCTCGCGTTCGCCAAGGACGTCAACCAGGCGCTCGATGCCTGCGGCTTTCCCTTGTGCCGCGGCAATGTGATGGCGTCGAACCCGCAGTGATGCCTGACCACGGAGGAGTGGGGCGCCCGATTCACCCGATGGATTTCGAGGGGCGCGCCGGAGGACCTGCTCGATGCCAGCATCTGGCTGGACTTCCGGCCGCTGGCCGGCCGGGTCGAGCTGGCGGCAGGACTGCGGCCGCTGACGAACGATGTCGTGCGCCGGACCCCACGGTTCCTGCGGCAGCTCGCTGCGAACGTCCTGGGCCACCGGGTGCCCCTCGACTGGCTCGGCGGCTTCGACACCACGCGGCGCAAGGGACAGGAACTGCTGGATGTCAAGCTCAACGGCACGATGATCTATGTCGATGCCGCGCGCCTTTATGCGCTCGCCAACGGAATCGAGGCGGTGAACACGCGTTCCCGATTCGAGGCGGTCGCGCGGGCGCTTCGCGTGCCGCCACACGAGGCTGAAGGCTGGGTGGGCGGATTCGAGTTCCTGCAGATGCTGCGGCTGCGCCGGCAGATCGGCGATGCCGGCGCAAGCGGTGCAGCCGGTGACGGTGGTGGGGCTGGCAGCAGCCGCGGCGGCAGCGACGGCAGCGGTCAAAGCGGTGGGGCGTCGGAGCCTGATCCGAACCTGCTCGACGTGGCCTCGCTCAACGACATCGACCGGCGCATTCTGAAGGAGGCGCTGCGGGTGGCTCGCCGGCTGCAGCAGCGGATGCAGCTCGACTTTGCCCGATGAACTGGTGGCGGCGGCTCGCCGGAAGCCTGTCCCGGGCTCCGCGCGCCGACAGCGAGCGCTGGGTGGTCGTCGACGTCGAAGCCAGCGGCCTGGACGCCCACCGGGACCGGTTGCTCGCAATCGCCGGGGTAGCAGTCCGCTTCAGCCATGGTCAGCCGAGGATCGAACTTGCGGACAGTTTCGAGGTGACCCTGCGGCAGGATGACACTGCCGCCGCCGGAGAGGCAGCGGGGGCGTTCAGTGCGTTGGGGGCGGTGGACAGGGCGAACATCCTGCTTCATGGCACCGGCGTCGGCGCCCAGCTCGCTGGCGTGCCGCCGGCGCAAGGGCTGGAGGCGTTCAGGCAGTGGGTGGGAGAGTCACCGGTCGTCGCCTACCACGCCGCATTCGACCGCATCCTGATCCAGCGCCACTGCCAGGCGCATCTCGGCCGGCGCCTGGACAACCGCTGGCTCGACCTCGAGCACGTCGTCGCCCTGCTGGTACCGGCGCTGCCCGACCGGACCCTCGATACCGCAATGAGCCACCTCGGGATCGCCTGCCCGAAGCGACATGAGGCGGCGGCCGACACCCTCGCCACCGCCGACATCCTGCTAAGGCTCTGGCCCATGGCCAAGGCCCAGATGGGAGGCGTAAACGACTTCAGGGCGATGGCCCGCCTGGCCGCCGGCCATCGATGGCTGCGCCGCCAAGGCGGCAGATTTTGAGGCATCGTCCCGGCTGCTAGAATTGCCCTCCCGGAGAGATGGATGAGCGGTTTAAGTCGCACGCCTGGAAAGCGTGTAAGGGTTAACAGCCCTTCCGGGGTTCGAATCCCCGTCTCTCCGCCAGAGGCCCTACCGCGTTAGATCCCATTGGATTCCCCTGTACCCCGAAACCCGCTGAATAGCGAGGTTTCCGGTCAGCCTATTGTGCAACCGGGTCCAACCCGCTATGATTAAATCCATCAATATTTGCTGGATAAATTGATGGTTGAGTGGGCGAAGCCGGCGATGACGGACTTGACGGTGAAGACCCGCAAGCCAGGGCTCTACGCCGACGCCGGACCAGACCGCGTGCGAGGCCTGTACCTTCGCGTCTCTCCCAGGGGTGTTCGGTACTTCTTCATCCGGTACATGCTCAAGGGCCGACGCCGGGATTTGGGCCTCGGTTCCTATCCCGAGCTCTCATTGGCGGATGCCCGTGCTAAAGCGATCGAAGCACGCCGGCTCAAGTCGCAGGACATTGACCCGCTTGAGGCTCGGCGCCACTCAAAGGCGTCGGAGAAGCGGGACAAGGCGGTGGCTCCCTGGACGTTCCAGAAGTGCGCGGAGGAGGTCCACAGG
>JACCRJ010000431.1 GCA_013813615.1 Lautropia sp.
GCGCAATCCAGCGCGACAGGCGCGGCCTCATGAAGTCGACCGTCGGCCTCAGGGGCCTGATGGTCCCGTCCGTACGAACGAGATCGGTGACGTCTTCTGCTTTGCCGTTCATCCGGAAAAATGATCGAATCCGGTTGCTTCAACGGGCGCGGTCTTCCCGTCCCGGCCAGTCAGCAGGATACCGCTTCCCACGCGGATCCGACCGATCATTCTTGCCGTCGGGCACAGCGCCCTGATGGCCTGATGGTCCTGCGGCAAGGCAGTGAACAGCAGCTCATAGTCGTCCCCACCTGACAACGCCTGCGACAACGCCTGCGTCGCGGGCAGATGCGCCAGGCACGGGTCCACCGGGATGTCTTCGGCCGTCAGTTCCGCGCAGAGCTCCAAGGCGCCTGAAGAGGCCGCGAGCACATGACGCAGGTCGCCCGCCAGTCCGTCGGAAAGGTCGATGGCGGCGCGGGCGATTCCCCGCAGTTGCTGCCCGAGTTCGAGTCTGGGTTCCGGCCAGTCCAGCCGGCGCGCGGCGGACTCGTGCGGACCGCTGCCGGTAATGCCCTGCCGCCGCCACTCGACCGCCAAGGATGCGCCACCCAGAGGCCCGGAAACCCACACCTCGTCCCCCGGCTGGGCGCGGTCGCGACGCAGCGCCTGGGCAGCGGGCACCTGTCCCATCACGGTGATCGAGATTGCGAGGGGCCCCCGGGTCGTGTCGCCGCCGACCAATGGACATCGGTACCGCGCCGCCAGGCTGAACATTCCGCCGCAGAACCCCCGCAGCCAGTTCTCGTCGATGGCGGGCAACGCGATCGCCAGCGTGAAGCCGAGAGGCTGCGCGCCCATCGCAGCGAGATCCGAAAGATTGACCGCCAGCGCCTTGTGCCCGATCGCCGCCGGCTCGGTGCCGGCAAAGAAATGGCGTCCTTCGATCAGCATGTCGCTCGACACTGCCAACAACTGCCCGGGCTCCGGCGGCTGCAGGAGGGCGCAGTCGTCGCCGATCCCGAGGACAACGGCGCCTGCGCCAGTACCACCGTCGGCGGCGTCTGCTCCGGATCCGCCACCTGCACCCGGCGACGATGCGCCTCGCAGGAAATACCGCCTGATCAGCTCGAACTCACCCATGGCGCAAACCGATGACAAGGGATATCAGCGGCTGGCCGCTGCTTCCGTCGCGCGGATGCTGCCGGCGAGCTTGTCGAGCACGCCGTTGACGTACTTGTAGCCGTCGGTGCCGCCGAAGCTCTTGGCGAGCTCCACCGCTTCGTTGATGACGACCCGGTACGGAATCTCCTGGTGACGCAGCAGCTCATAGCAGCCGATCATCATGGTCGCCCGTTCGACCGGGCTGAGGTGCGCGACTTCCCGATCCAGGAATGGCAGGATCAGCCGGTTGATCTCCTCGGCCTCGCGGATCACCCCATGCAGCAGGGCCACGAAGTGCGCGCGGTCCGCGCGTTCGAAGCCGGGGCTGCTCTCGATGTGCGCCTGCACGGCGCCGCCGCTCTCGCCGGAGAGGAGCCATTGGTAAAGGCCCTGCATCGCGAGTTCGCGGGATCGCCGTCGCGCACTGCGCACGCTCGGCCTGGCTGCGGCGCGGGACTTCGACCCCGGCCCCGCGGCCTTGCCGCCTGCCGCTCCGGCGCCCTGCCCGCGGGGCAGCGTGCCGGGAGTATCGCCGGCATGGCTGACTTTTTCGGCTTTTTCGGCTTTGTCGGCTTTGTCGGCGTCGCCGGCTTCGTCGGATGGGTTCATGCGCAGGCGCTCTCTCGTTCGCGCATCAATTGTGTGGATCTTCGGCGATCGACTCGATCACTGCGGCAAGCGTGGCCATTTCCACCGCCACGCGCGCGGCCTCGGCGCCTTTCTCTGCGGCGCGGGCCATCGCCTGCTCTTCGGTATAGGTGGTGAGGATCGCGTTGGCGACGGGGATCCCGAGCTCCAGCGCCACGCGGGACACTCCGGCTGCGCTCTCGTTGGCGACAACCTCGAAGTGGTAGGTCTCGCCCTTGACGACCGCACCGAGTGCAATCAGCACATCGAACTCGCCTGACCGTCCCAGCTGCAGCAGCGCCGTCGGGATCTCCAGCGCCCCCGGAACGCTGCATAGCAGGGTATCCGCCTCCGCCACGCCGAGCGCAAGGAGCTCGGCCAGACAGGCTTCGCGCAAGGCATCGCCGATGGCCGGATTGAAACGAGCCTGGACCACGCCTACCCGCAGGTCGGCGCCGTCCCGGCCACCGGAAATCAGATCTACAGTCATTGGTGTCGAACCCTTTGTTCTTGCGTCTTTTCCATGTCCACGGTACCTGCGCCTTTCAGGCTGGAGGCTCCGGGGTCCGCCCCCTCCCCGCCTTGCGCGCCGTCCTCGGCAAAGCCGGTGACCTCGAGATCGAAGCCGGTCATGCTCGGCATCCGCCGCGGATGGGCCAGCAGGCGCATCTTGCGCACGCCGACGTCACGCAGGATCTGCGCACCGATGCCGTAGGTCCGCAGGTCCATCGCTTCTCCGTGCGGGCGTGCCGGCGAGCTCAGCAGGCTGCCGCTGTCCGTCTCACACCACCCGCTTGCCTGCGAAAACAAGGCCTCGGCGGCAGGCGCACAGTTCAGCATGATCAGTGCTCCTTCGCCGTAAGCCGCAATTGCCTTCAATGCACTTTGCACGCTCCACGAATGCGTGCCGCCGTCGCTGATGATCAGGTCCAGCGGCGAGAGCGGCTCGTGCACCCGCACCAGCGCCTCGCGCTGCGGGGAAATACGTCCCGCCACGAGGGCGAGGTGGGGCTGCCCGCTCGGCTTGTCCCGATAGACGAGCAGATCGAAGTCGCCGCAAGCGGTAGCGACGCGGCGCTGGTGCAGCCGCTCCACCAGGCTTTCATGGGCGCTTCGGTAGTGGATCAGGTCCGCGATGGTGCCGATCTTGAGGTTGTGGGTCTCGCTGAAGGCGAGCAGGTCAGGCAGCCGCGCCATCGTGCCGTCGTCCTTCATGATTTCGCAGATCACCGCCGCCGGCGTGAGTCCGGTGAGTGCGCCCAGGTCGCAGCCGGCCTCGGTATGCCCGGCACGCACCAGCACGCCGCCGTCCCTGGCCATGATCGGGAAGATATGACCCGGCTGAACCAGGTCCGACGGCTTCGCGTCCCGGGCCACGGCCGCCTGCACGGTCCGGGCGCGGTCGGCGGCAGAGATGCCGGTGGTGACGCCCTGCGCGGCCTCGATCGACATCGTGAAGTTGGTGCCGGTGCGATTGCCGTTCAGCGTGGTCATCAGCGGCAGGTTGAGCTGCCGGCAACGCTCGAGCGTCAGCGTCAGGCAGATCAGCCCGCGCGCATGGCGGGCCATGAAATTGATGGCGTCCGGCGTGACGAAGTCACCCGCCAGCAGCAAGTCTCCCTCGTTCTCCCGATCCTCTTCATCGATCAGGATCACCATCTTGCCGGCCTTGAAGTCGGCAAGTATTTCCTCGGTGCTTGCTAGTGCCATGGGTCCGATTGTAAGGGTGCCCGTGGAGCGGTTGAGCGGGTGCCCATGCCGGCTGATTGTGTCAGGTGCTCAGGAGGCCCGGCTTCTGTTCGACCTGGGACGCGGCGGTATCGACGGCCCGCATGCGGTCCAGGTAGCGCGCGATCATATCCACCTCGAGGTTGACACCCGCTCCCGGGACGAGCGCCTTCAGCGTCGTCACCGCAAGCGTATGCGGGATCAGGTTGACCGACAGGACGCAGCCCTCCGGCACATCCGTCACCCGGTTGATCGTCAGGCTCACGCCGTTGAGCGTCACCGATCCCTTGAAGACCAGGTACCGCGCAAACGACAGCGGCGCCTTGACGTCCAGCGTCCAGCTCTCGGCGACCGGCTGGAATCGGGTCACCGTGCCGACGCCGTCTATGTGCCCGGAGACCAGATGACCGCCGACCCGGTCCGTGAGCCGCATCGCCTTCTCGAGGTTGACCGGGCCCCTGCCGTCGAGGCCGACGGTGCGGGCCAGGGTTTCACCGGAGACGTCGAAATCGAACCCACCGCCCTCGACGGCCACCACCGTCATGCAGGCGCCCTGCACGGCGATCGAATCCCCCGGCGCAACATCGCTCAGCCCGAGCGCCGGCGCGTCTACATGCACCCGCAATCCGGCATCGGGGCCGAGCGACTCCAGATGAGTGATGGCGCCTACGGCCGCTACGATACCGGTGAACATGCGGCTGCGCCTCAGGCGGCCGGCGAGTCGGACAGCAACCGTGCGCGCAGCCGGAGGTCGTCGCCCACCCGGTCCACGTCCAGCCAGCTCAGCCTCACCCTGCTTTCGAGGTCTGCAGCCGGCGGCAGATTGAACAACTGCTGGCCCTGGCCGAGCAATGACGGCGCGAGGTAAACCAGCAGTTCGTCGACGCAGCCCGCTGCGATCAGCGATCCGTTGAGCTTGTGGCCGGCTTCGATGTGCAGCTCATTGAGCTCGCGCCGGCCGAGCTCGCGCCATGCGGCGGGCAGATCGACCTTGCCGCGCTCATCCGGCAGCGAAACGAGCTCGCAGCCAGCTTCCTGGAGCCGCGCTGCGCGTTCCGCGCCGACTGCGGCAACCGGCAATGCGTGAATCACGATCACCTTCGAATCCCGCAACAGTTCGGCCGCCGGGTTTACCTCCAGCCGGGAATCGATCAGCACCTTCGCCGGTTGTCGCGACGTCGGCACGCCGCGCACCGTCAGGTGCGGGTTGTCGGCCTTCACCGTGCCGATGCCGGTCACGATCGCGCAGGCTCGGGCGCGCCAGCGGTGGCCGTCCGCGCGCGCCGCCTCGGAAGTTATCCATTTGCTGCGGCCGTCCGGCAGTGCCGTAATGCCATCGAGAGAGGCTGCGATCTTCAGGCGCGTCCACGGCGTGCCGCGGGTCATGCGCGACACGAAACCGATGTTGAGTTCGATCGCCTCCTGCTCCATCAGACCGCAGCGCACGTCGATACCGGCAGCGCGCAGGCGCTCCAGCCCTTGCCCGTTCACCAGCGGATTCGGGTCTTCCATGGCGGCGATGACACAGCCGACGCTAGCCTCGATCAGGATGTCGGTGCACGGCGGCGTGCGGCCCTGGTGACTGCAAGGCTCGAGCGACACATAGACGGTTGCTCCCTTGGCCTTGCCGCCGGCTTGGGCCAACGCCAGGAGCTCGGCATGCGGCTCACCGGTCTGGCGATGCCATCCTTCGCCCACCACCTGCCCGTCGCGCACGATGACGCAACCAACCCGCGGATTCGGCGTGGTGGTGTACATGCCGTTCTTCGCCAGCACCAGCGCACGGGCCATCAGGGCGCGGTCGGAATCGCTATACATGACGGTGCGTTGCGTTAGGAGCCTGTCGGCGTTGGGCAGGCTTTGCCCGGACGAATCTCGTTGATCGCATCGGCGAAGGCTTCGATGTCCTCGAACTTTCGGTAGACCGAGGCAAACCGGATGTACGCGACCTTGTCCAGCTTGCGCAGTTCATCCATGACGAAGCCGCCGATGGTGGCACTTGGCACCTCCTTCAGCCCCAGCTTGAAAATGAGGCTCTCGACGCGGTCGACGGCGCCTTCGAAATCTTCCTTGGTGACCGCACGCTTGCGCAGCGCGAGGCGGATGGAGAATTCGAGCTTGGCGCGTTCGTAGTCCTCCCGACCGCCGTCGTTCTTGATCACCGCCGGCATCGAGAGCTCGATCCGTTCATAGGTGGTGAAGCGCCTGTCGCATCCGGCGCAGCGGCGACGGCGACGGATGCTGTCGCCGGTCTCGGCAACACGCGTCTCCATCACCTGGGTATCGCCGTGATTGCAGAAGGGACAGTGCATGCC
>JACCRJ010000481.1 GCA_013813615.1 Lautropia sp.
GGCATGATCCGTCCCGACGACGTCGTGATCGCCCTTTCCTACAGCGGCGAAACGGAGGAGCTGACGCGCCTCCTCGAGACGCTGAAGCGGATGGGTGCCCCGCTCATCGCCATGACTGGCGAACTGAAATCGACCCTGGCGCGCGCCGCCACGGTCGTGCTCGACTGCAGCGTGTCGAAGGAAGCCTGCCCGATGAACCTGGTGCCGACCGCCAGCACCACCGCGGCGCTGGCGCTGGGCGACGCGCTCGCGGTGGCGCTACTGGATGCCCGGGGCTTCGGCAGCGCGGACTTCGCCCGTTCGCATCCCGGCGGCACCCTCGGTCGCCAGCTGCTCACGCTCGTCTCCGACGTCATGCGCACCGGCGATGGCGTACCGCAGGTCCCGCTCGACGCCGGTTTCACCACCGCGCTGCTGGAGATCACCCGCAAGCGGATGGGAATGGTCGCAGTCGTGGATGCCGAGGACCGGGTGCAAGGCATCTTCACCGACGGCGACCTGCGGCGCGTGCTAAGCCGGACCGGCCCGCTGGACCTTGCCGACATGAAGATCCGCGACGTCATGACCGCCTCGCCCGTCTGCATCGGACCGGCGGCGCTGGCAGTGGAGGCGGTCCGGATCATGGAGGAGCGCAGGATCGGCCAGATTCTGGTGACGGACGCGCAGCGTGTCCTGCTGGGGGCGCTGCACTTCCACGACTTGCTGGTCGCAAAGGTCGTCTGATGCAGCCGCTGGCGGTCGATCCGGCAGGGCAGCCGTCAACCCCGCCCGAACCCGGCGCGCGGCAGCGGGCTGCCCGCGTGCGGCTGCTGGCGATGGACGTGGACGGCACCCTGACCGAGGGCGGTCTGCTGATCGGAGCCGACGCCGAAGTGGCCAAGGCCTTCTCGGTTCGCGACGGCTTCGGACTGACGCTGCTCTGCAGGGCCGGCATCGAACTCGTGCTCATCACCGGCCGCCAGTCGGCGATCGTCGAGCGCCGCGCCACCGAGCTCGGCATCGTCCGGGTCCACCAGTCGGTGAAGGACAAGCTGGCGATGTTGCAGCACGTCTGCCGCGAGTGCGGCATCGGCCTCGACGAAGCCGCCTTCATCGGCGACGACTGGCCCGACCTGCCGCCGATGAGTGCCTGCGGCCTTGCCGCGGCGCCGGCCGACGCCGTCGAAGAAGTCCGCCGCGCCGCGCACTGGGTCGCCGGCACGCCTGCCGGCAAGGGCGCCGTCAGGGAATTGGCGATGTTCATCCTGGACGCCCAGGGACGGCGCGAAGATCTGCTGGCGCAGTACCGGGCATGAGGCCCGGCAGGCAGGCGGGGACATGAGCGCTCGGCTTTTCGATCGTCTGGCGGCTGTAACCTCGATCCTCATCCTGGTCGGCCTCGGGATGCTCAGCTACTTCCTCGCACAGCAGGCAGAGCGGCTGGCGCGGCCGAGCGAGCCGCGCGGACTTACCCACGAACCTGACTATTTCGTGGATCGGTTGCGCCTGTTGAAGGCGAACGAGGCCGGGAATCCGGCGGTGCGCATCGAGGCAGTGAGGATGCGCCACTACCCCGACGACCTGACGATCGAGTTCGACGAACCCCACGTCGTCACCCTGACGGAGAATCGGCCGGCGATTCGGGTCGACGCCGACCGCGGCCGCAGTCCGGACTCCGGCGAAAAGACCGATCTGAGCGGCAACGTCCGGATCGTGCGCGATGCTGACGGCGACCACCCGCCGCTGATCGTGCTGACCGACGCGGCCACGGTGCTGCTGGAAGAGAAAGTGGTGCTGACGGACCGGCCGGTCGACATCCGAACGGGCCCGAACACGCTCACCGGCGTGGGCATGAGGCTTGACAGTCAGACGCGCCGGTTGCAGGTAGACTCACGTGTCAAGGGACGCATCGCACCGCGCGACGGCACGCCCGCCGGCAGCCCTGAACAGCCACCGGAAAGCAGCCGCTGACGGCCGCTGCGCACCGTACCGTCGCTTCCGCACCATACAGAATGACTCGAACAAGACTCGCCGTCTGGATCGCGCTTGCGCTCTTCTGCCTTCCCGTTCAGGCGGAACGCGCCGACCGTGAAAAGCCGACCAACATCGAGGCGGACAAGCTCGAGTACGACGACGCCAGGCAGATCACCGTCTTCACCGGTCACGTGTTGCTCACAAAAGGCACCATCGTCATCCGCGGCGACCGGCTGGTGCTGCGTCAGTTTTCGGAGGGCATGCAGACGGCCGTCGCGACCGGCAAGCGCGCGAGCTTCCGGCAGAAGCGCGAGGGCATGGAGCAGATCATCAACGGCTTCGCCAACCAGATCGAGTACGACAGCCGCAGCGAGACGCTCAAGCTGACCAGCGACGCACTGATCAAGCGGCTCGAGTGCGACGTCGCCATCGACGAGATCACCGGCGGCGTCATCGTCTACAACGCCCAGAGCGAGCTGTTCACCGTCGACGGGAAGGCGCCGGGCGACGCCAGTGGCCGGGTGCGGATCATCATTCAGCCGCGTGCGGACACCAAATCGGAAGCGGGCACCGGCGCCGCCAAATGTCCGCCAGGCACGCCGGTGCCGCTCAAGCCTGCCGCCTCCCTCGCCAGCCCGCGCGGCACCGCCGCAGCCAGCCGATAACTGCCGCCGCTGGCATGGAAGGAGAACCGGCGAGCAGGCTGACGGTGGAGCACCTGATGAAGTCGTACAACGGACGGCTGGTGGTGCGCGACGTCTCGTTGGAGGTGGCGAGCGGCGAGGTTATCGGGCTGCTGGGCCGAAACGGCGCGGGCAAGACCACCTGCTTCTACATGATTGCCGGCCTGGTCGCCTCTGATGGCGGCTCGATCGAGCTGGATTCGGCATCGATCAGCCGTCTGCCGATCCATCGCCGGGCGCGTCTGGGGCTGTCCTACCTGCCGCAGGAAGCGTCAGTCTTCCGCAAGCTGACGGTGGAAGAGAACATCCTGGCGGTGTTGGAGCTGCAACGGGACCGCCAGGGCCGGCCGTTGCCGCGGGCCGACCAGCTGCAGCGGCTGGAAGGCCTGCTGAAGGAACTGCAGATCGACCATATCCGCTCCAACACCGCCGTCTCGCTCTCCGGCGGGGAGCGCCGGCGGGTGGAAATCGCGCGCGCGCTCGCCACCTCGCCCCGGTTCATCCTGCTCGACGAGCCGTTCGCCGGGGTCGATCCGATCGCGGTGATCGAAATCCAGCGGATCGTCACCCTGCTCAAGAATCGCCAGATCGGGGTCCTGATCACCGACCACAACGTTCGGGAGACGTTGGGAATCTGCGACCGGGCCTATATCATGAATGATGGTATTGTTCTTGCTTCCGGTCGTCCAAACGAAATCATCCAGGACGACCGCGTCCGCAAGGCTTACCTCGGCGAAGATTTTCGAATGTAGGGCTGCCGCGCTTTGCCACGTGTAGGGCAGAACGCTTTGAAGGACTGGATCGGTGAAGCCCTCGCTGCAAATGCGCCAGAGTCAGCATCTGGCTCTGACCCCCCAGTTGCAGCAGTCGATACGGCTGCTGCAGCTCTCGACCCTCGAGCTGAACCAGGAAATCGACCAGATCCTGGCTCAGAACCCCCTGCTCGATCGTGACGATGACACATACGCCACCCACGTTCGCCTGAACGGCGACGGCAGCCTGCAGGAAAGCGCGCCCGGCACCCCTCCCGGGCTGCAGACGGCGGACGGGGCGCCGGTGATGCAGCCGCAGGACGCCGGGGAACAGCCTGCCGCCGAGTGGGACCCCTTGCAGAACTTCTCCGACCACCAGGCCGCCGCCTCGGACAACGCCGACGTCGGCGAGGCCGATCGGCAGGACCTCACCCAGGAGTCATGGGCGCTCGAAGGCCATTCCCGTGGCAGCGGCGAAGATCCGGACGACGACCGCGCTCAGGAGCAGGTGACCTCGAGCGGCCTCACCCTGCGCGAGCACCTGATGCAGCAACTGGCGGGCGCGCGCGGCACCCGGCGAGACCAAGCCCTGCTCCACCTGCTCATCGAGGAACTGGAGGAGGACGGCTACCTGCGCAGCAGCCTCGACGACCTGGCGTCCGCCCTGCCGCCGGAACTGGACGTGGAGCCGGAGGAACTGCGGACCGCCCTGTGCCTGCTGCACAGCTTCGACCCGCCAGGCGTCGGAGCCCGCTCGATAGCCGAATGCCTGATGCTTCAATTGCTCCAGGCGAGCCAGCGCCTGGGCGCAAGCCCCCGGATCTGCACGGTCGCCGCGCAGATCATCGAGGACCACCTGGAATTGCTGGCAGCCCGGGAGTTCAGCAAGCTGCGCAAGCTCCTGCGCTGCGACGAAGAGGAACTGCGCGAGGCCCAGCGCCTGATCCAGGCGCTCGACCCCAAACCGGGCAATCGCTTCGGAGACAACAGCGCCCGCTATGTCGTCCCGGACGTCATCGTGAGAAAGACGAAGCAGGGCTGGCGGGCCTTCCTGAATCCGGACGTCATTCCCAAGCTGCGGGTGAACGACCTCTACGCACAGATCCTCAAGTCGCACCGCGGTGGCTCCTCGGGGTCTGCCGGCTCATCCGCCAGGTCCGGCGCCACCGGCTCCGGCCAACCGTCCGGCACCGCTGCGGGTACCGGAGGTGCGATCGCCTCCGAAAATAGAAGTAGCGGCGCCAATAGCCTTTCGTCTCAGTTGCAGGAAGCTCGCTGGCTGGTCAAGAATGTTCAGCAGCGGTTTGAAACCATTCTGAAGGTGTCGCAGGAGATCGTCGACCGCCAGAGGGCCTTCTTCAGCCATGGGGCGGTGGCAATGCGGCCATTGGTGTTGCGGGAGGTAGCCGATTCCGTCGGTTTACATGAATCAACCATTTCCCGAGTGACGACTCAGAAGTACATGCTGACCCCCTACGGTACCCTGGAGCTGAAGTACTTCTTTGGCAGCCATGTGGCTACGGAGAGCGGAGGCGCCGCGTCGAGCACGGCCATCCGCGCATTGATCAGGCAACTCATCGAGGAGGAGGACACGACCCAGCCACTTTCAGACAGTCGGATAGCGGAAGTGCTCGGTGAACAGGGCATCGTGGTCGCACGCCGGACCGTCGCGAAATACCGGGAGGCGCTTAGGGTGCCGCCGGTGGCGCAACGCAAGGCCTTGTAGCCAGTGCATGGGTCGCCGGGCTCCCACAAGACACACCAGGAGTAACGAGGCATGAATCTTTCGATCAGCGGTCATCATCTCGTCGTAACGCCGGCGCTGCGCGAGTACGTCACCACTAAGCTCGAGCGAATTCGACATCACTTCGATCATGTGATCGACGTGAATGTCATCCTCTCGGTGGAAAAGCTGCAGCAGAAGGCGGAGATCGCGCTGCACGTCTCCGGCAAGGATCTGTTTGCCGAATGCACCGACACGGATCTGTACGCGGCGATCGATTGCCTGATCGACAAACTGGACCGGCAGGTCATGAAGTACAAGCAGAAACGTTTTGGCCACATGCACGAGGCGATCAAACACCAGCCGATCCCCACCTGACCTGGTTCGCCCGGCGCCCCATCCCATGAGCGCCGGGCGTGCGGCCCGCATGCGGCCTCGCCGCCGCGCCGGATTGGTAGAAGCGCTCTATTGCAC
>JACCRJ010000490.1 GCA_013813615.1 Lautropia sp.
GGCTGCGGTGACCGCGTTGATGGGTGTCGGATGCCCGGCGGCCGACAGGACCGCGATGCCCTGCCCGTTCTGCACGATCAGAACGGTGATGGCCAGCGGCACCACCAGTTCGATCAATGCCTGCGCGGAGAACAGCGGCGTCTGCAGCAGCGGCGCCGCGAACCAGCCCCCCGGGCCGGCGGTCGCCGCTACGTCGGCGCCGCTGCTGCCGACGCCGGCGAGCACCAGGACCGAGCCCAGCAGCAGCGCACCGATCAGCGGCGGCATCCGTCGCGCCCCGGCGGGCCAGGCCGACAGCAGCAGGAACACGCCGATCATCGGCACCGCGATCAGCCAGGTCGCGCGCACCGCCAGCACCAGGTCCGTGCCGAATCGCAGGAAGACGCCGGCGACCATACCCATCACGATCGCCATCGGGATCGCCTCCATCAGCCGCCGAACCCAGCCGAGCACGCCCAGCGCCAGCATCAGCAGCCCGGTGACGATGAAAGCGCCGGTCACTTCTGCGAAGCTCAGGTGGGTGAGGGCCGGTCCGACCAGCACCGTCCCCGGAATCGTCCAGAAGAACACCAGCGGCCGCTGGTAAAGCAGGCAGAAGGCGATGCTGAGGAGGCCGTTGAGGAAGAACGCGCCGAAGACCCACGACGACAGCTGCGCCTGCGACAGTCCGCCGGCCACCCCGACCGACAGGATGACGGCGACCGGCCCGGTGGCCGCGAAGATGAAGCCGATCAGGCCATTGGCGGCGTAGAGCGGACCGATGTCCGCCATAAATTTATGCCAGCCGGCCAGTGGCCGGACGACCGGCTCGAACGGGTTCGAACTCAATCGGGCTCAGACACCCCAGGTGATGTCTTTTCCTGCGGCATGCGCCTGCTTCAGCATTTCGATCAGAGGATAGGCCCGCTGGCTGATGCCGATCAGGTGGGGGTCCCCATCCGGATCCGGTTCCTGCGCATCCGCCTGGGCTGCGGGGGGATTGTCGGCCCGGTTCTTCGCGGCCGCGGCCTGCTCCTTCTCACGCTGGCAGGCGGCTTCCAGCGCCGCAATGGCCGCCGGCATCTGGCTCACGGTGATGATGCCCTTGGCATCCGGCGTCTTGCCCATCAGCGGCAGCACCTTCTTGCCGACATCCCCGGTCATGACGACGCTGCCGGTCGCGCGACTCCTGAATTCGAAAAGCATCCCGATCTCCTGCATTGGCGAGCCCGGCTACCATTATGCAATGGGAGACATTGCCGCGTCCGGTGCAGACTGCCTGCTGCGCTGCGGCCTGGGCCGGTGCAAGCGCGGGTCGGATTGCGGGTTCAAGCAGCTGGCATCGGCCGGCGCAGCTCTGCTGACGGCGTTAGTCCTGAACGGCTGCACGCCCGACTACGATTGGCGGGACATCCGCGCGCCCGGCGGCGAGTACTGGGTGCAACTGCCGGCCCGGCCGGCGCTGATGACGCGCCCGATCCACCTGCAGGGTTTCGAGGTCGACATGACCATGCAGGGCGCCCGCGTCAAGGAGAACGCCTTCACCGTCGCCCTGGCGCAGTTGCCTTCGGGGCCGGCCGAGGCGGCCGGCCTGTCGCCCGAGGGGATGCTGGCGGCTATGCGCGAGCAGATGCTGCGCAACATCGGCGCCGCGCCGTCGACGCCTGCAGAGACCGCGGTGGTCGACATCGTCGACCTCGAGGGGCGCAGGGTCGGGAAGATGCAGTTGCAGGCGATCGGCGCCTCCGGCACCGGCAGGCATGCCGACATGCAGATGCGCGCGCGCTTCGGCCAGTGGCGTGGACAGGCGCTGCAGATCGTGGCCGTCGGCCCTGCGCTCGACGCGGAACAGGCCGAACACTTCCTGGACTCGCTGAGACTGGTCCAGCAATGACCGGAGCAAGCGCCGGCGCAGCAGCGAGGCATGCCAGCGGCCTGTTCGGCGCGCGCCTGTTCGTCATCGTGACGTCGGGCTACCTGATGTCCTACGGCTTGCGGGCTATCAACGCCACCATCGCCCCGGAACTGGTGGACGAGATGGCTCTGACCAACACCCAGCTGGGCTCGCTGACCAGCGCCTACTTCCTCGCTTTCGCATGCCTGCAGTTGCCGCTGGGCATCTGTCTCGACCGCTTCGGACCGCGGCGGGTCGACGCGATCCTCATGGCGGTGGCCGCGGCCGGTTGCGCCACCTTTGCCGGCGCCGCGGGCTTCGAGGGGCTGTGGGTCGCGCGGGCGCTGCTCGGGCTTGGATTCGCCGCCGGCCTGATGGCGCCGTTCGCGCTGTTCCGGGTCTGGTTCGCGCCGCGTCACCAGACGAGGCTGGCTGCCTGGACGATGACTGTCGGCACGGCGGGGGTACTGCTGGCGACGCTGCCGGTGCGGGCGCTGCTTGCTGTCACCGACTGGCGCGGGGTCTTCTATGCCTGTGCCGCGGTGCTGCTCGCGATCTCGCTGCTGATGTGGTTCGGGCTGCCGCGCAGCCGCGAGCCCGACGGCAGCAGCCGGCAGTCGTTCCTGCAATCGGTCGGCGGCTACGGCGAGGTCGCGCGCAGCAGCTTCTTCTGGCGCATCGTGCTGATCAGCGGCGCCGTCCAGGGCGGCTTCATCGCCATGCAGACCCTCTGGCTCGGTCCATGGTTCACCCGGGTCCTGCAGATGACGCCGCAACAGTCCGCCGGGTGGCTGTTCGTCTTCAACGCGGTGCTGCTGGGCGCATACCTGGTGGCGGGGCTTCTCGCGCCCAGGGTCGGCCAACAGGAATCGGCGACGGTTCGCCTGATCGCGGTGGCGGCGCTGCTGACGGCTGGCCTCATCGGGTTTGTCGCAGCGGTGCCGATGGCCGCCGGCGTCTGGGCGTGGCTGGCGATCGCCGTCGTCACCACGGTGTTCACGCCGATCCAGGCCAGGGTCGGCATGAGCTTTCCCCGCGAGCTCGCCGGCCGCGCCCTGACCGCCTACAACCTGGTGGTGTTCGTCGCCACCTTTGGCGTGCAGGCGGGACTGGGCGTCGTCATGGACTGGCTGATCGGCGGTGGCATGGCCCAGCAGGACGCCTTCCGCGCCGGGCTCGCAGGCATCGCCGGCCTGCAGGCGGCCACCTGGCTGCTGTTCATCTTCTGGCCGAAACGGAAGCCGGCGGTCAAGCCCGCCGTTTCGTGAGCCGTACCGCAAGAGCAGCACGACAACGCCCCGCTGCTCGGCAGACCCGCAGACCCTCAGGCCCGCCGGGTCCCCGCCGATGCGAATACCCGCACGCCCAGCACCACGCCCGCAATCAGCAGGCCGACCCCGGCGAACGTGATGCCGTCGGGCCAGGTCCGGCGCAGCAGCCAGGCGTAGGCAAGTGCGGACAAGGTCTCGAAGACGATCAGCTGTCCGGAGAGCGACGTCGGCAGCAGCTGCGCGGCGGCGTTCCACAGCAGGGTGCCGAGCCACGAAGCGAGCAGGCCCAGCGCCAGCATCCAGAGGATGAAGCGCTGCGGATCGGGACCCAGGGGCAGGTTCAGCGGATTCGGAACCAGCAGGCCGTAGTAGGCACTGGCGAGCAGCATGCCCACCAGCGCCACCGGCAGCGTCGCCAGGCCTTGCGCGGTTGCCCAGGTGGAGGCGGCGACCGCCGGCCGGGAACGCAGCCAGCGGGCATTGCGCACCGGATACCAGGTCCAGCAGGCCGTGGCCAGGATCGCGAAGCCGGCGCCGAGGGCGTAGCGCCACGGGTCGCCCTGCAACTGCATCGTCCGCTGCAGTTCCGTCTGATTGACCAGCAGGATTCCCGCGGCGAGCACGAGCAGCGCCGGCGCGAGTTGCGGCCAGGGCACCGTGCGCTCGCTGAGGTTGGAGACGATGGCGATGACCAGCGGCAGTGTCCCGATGATCATCGTCGGCAGCGGCGCGTCCGCCAGCTGGATTGCGGTGGCGAGCGCGCTGTAGTAGAGGATGTTGCCCACCATCGAGAGCTTGAGCGCTTCGATCCAGTCGGCGCGGCTCAGGGCGCGCAGCCGCCCGCGCGCCTGCCAGCCGAGGGGCAGGGCGATCAGACCGAAGGCGAGGTAGCGGCCGAAGGCGAGCAGGCTGCCGGGATGGTCCGGCAGCAGCAGCGGCGTCACGAACACGACGCCCCAGATCAGGCCGGCGCCGAGCGCACAGA
>JACCRJ010000496.1 GCA_013813615.1 Lautropia sp.
AGCTTCGCCTTGGGTCCGATATAACGTGCCACTTTCCGTTCCTTCGATGCTACGCGGAGTTACCGCGGTTAGTCCGAGCGCAGAGGTGAGATCACTTGCATCACGAACAAGGTGGGCTTCAGCAGGGCGCGATACGCCGCGACCTTTCAAACTCGACGGCGCGGCCATTGCAACGGCCGCGCAGACCGGCAAGCGTCTAGATGCGACGCTTCTTCGGCGGCCGACAACCGTTGTGCGGCATCGGCGTGACATCCGAGATGGACAGGATCTTGATGCCAAGCGCGTTCAGCGCCCGGACCGACGAGTCCCGTCCTGGCCCCGGTCCCTTGACCCGCACGTCCAGGTTCTTGATGCCGCATTCCACCGCGGCCCGGCCGGCGGCTTCTGCGGCTACCTGCGCCGCGAACGGGGTGGACTTCCTCGAACCCTTGAAGCCGGCGCCGCCGGAGGTAGCCCACGACAGCGCATTGCCCTGCCGGTCGGTGATGGTGATGATGGTGTTGTTGAACGACGCGTGCACATGCGCGATGCCGTCCGACACGTTCTTCTTGACCTTCTTGCGGGCGCGCTGCGCGGCAGCGACCTGCTGGGAATTCGGACTCTTTGCCATAGCTTGGGGTGTGCTCCTCGTTTACTTCTTCAACGCCACGCCGGCCTTGCTCGGGCCTTTGCGCGTACGGGCGTTGGTTCGTGTGCGCTGGCCGCGCACCGGCAGGCCTCGACGATGGCGGACGCCGCGATAGCAGCCCAGGTCCATCAACCGCTTGATCGACATCGAGATCTCCCGGCGCAGGTCGCCTTCGGTGGCGAACCGGCCGATCTGGTCACGGATGCGCTCGAGCTCCGCGTCGTTCAGGTCCTTGACCTTCTTCGTGTGCGCAACGCCGACCGCATCGCAGATGGCGCGCGCGCGCGCACGTCCGATACCGTAGATGGCGGTCAGGCCGATCTCCGTATGCTGCCGATCCGGAACGTTGACTCCTGCAATACGTGCCATTCTCAGATTCCTCGCTTGACTCGCTTAACCCTGACGCTGCTTGTGACGCGGATCCGTGCAGATCACCCGCACAACGCCGTGGCGCTTGATGACCTTGCAGTAGCGGCACATCTTCTTGACGCTTGCCATGACTTTCATGATCTATCCCCTGCTTGCTTGACCGTTCCGGTCGCCGATACGGCCCCGGACCCGACACCATCCAACAAAAACCCGACCGCTCATAATCCCGACCTCATTTGGCGCGGAACACGATCCGCGCGCGGGAGAGGTCGTACGGGGTGAGCTCGACCGTAACCTTGTCCCCCGGCAGGATACGGATGTAATGCATACGCATCTTTCCGGAGATATGTCCGAGCACCACATGCCCGTTCTCCAGCTTGACCCGGAACGTGGCATTGGGAAGGTTCTCCAACACCTCGCCTTGCATCTGGATGACGTCTTCCTTCGACATTGCGCTCCTGTGGTTCGCCGCGGCCTACCGGCCCGGCGATCCCAATCCTTTGAAACTGGTCTTCTTCAGCAGGCTCTCGTACTGGTTCGACATCACATAGGCCTGGACCTGCGACATGAAGTCCATGGTGACGACCACGATGATCAGCAGCGAGGTCCCGCCGAAGTAGAACGGCACGTTCCACTCCAGGACCAGGAATTCCGGCATCAGGCACACCAGCGTGATATAGACGGCGCCGCCCAGCGTCAGGCGCATCAGGATCTTGTCGATGTACTTCGCAGTCTGGTCTCCCGGCCGGATTCCCGGCAGCATCGCCCCGCTTTTCTTCAGGTTCTCCGCCGTCTCGCGGCTGTTGAAGACAAGCGCGGTGTAGAAAAAGCAGAAGAACACGATCGCTGCCGCGTACAGGCCGATGTAGAGCGGCTGTCCCGGCGACAGCGTCGCCGCGATGTCCCGGATCCAGCGCGTCACCGAACTGGTTCCTTCGCCGGAGGTGAACCACTGCGCCAGGGTCGCCGGGAAGAGGATGATCGACGAGGCGAAGATGGGCGGGATCACGCCCGACATGTTCAGCTTCAAGGGCAGGTGCGAGCTCTGGCCCTGGTAGATCTTGTTGCCGACCTGCCGCTTGGCATAGTTGACGGTGATCTTGCGCTGGCCACGCTCCACGAACACGACGAAGGCAGTGACGAGGATCACCAGCGCGACGATGATCAGCGCCACGATCGGGTTCATCGACCCGTTGCTCACCAGCTCGCCCATCCCGCCGATGGCGCTCGGCAGCCCCGCCACGATCCCGGCGAAGATGATGATGGAAATGCCGTTGCCAAGGCCGCGCTCGGTGATCTGCTCGCCCAGCCACATCAGGAACATGGTGCCGGTCACGAGAGAAACAACTGTGACGAAGCGGAACATCATGCCCGGCTCGATCACCAGGTTCGCCTGGGTTTCCAGCGCGATCGAGATCGATAGCGCCTGGAAGGTCGCCAGGGCCAGGGTGAACCAGCGCGTGTACTTGGTGATGATGCGCCGGCCCGACTCGCCTTCCTTCTTGATCGCTTCCAGCTGAGGCACGACCACCGTCAGCAGCTGCATGATGATCGAGGCGGAGATGTACGGCATGATGCCGAGCGCGAACACCGTGAACCGGGAGAGGGCACCGCCGGAGAACATGTTGAACATGCCCAGCACGCCCCCTTGCTGGCTGCGGAAAAGGTCCGCCAGCGCATCCGGATTGATGCCCGGAACAGGGATGTGGGTACCCAGCCGGTAGACCACGAGCGCCATCAGGAGGAACAGCAGCCGGCGCTTGAGATCGCCGTACTTGCCGCTGCTCTTGGTCGACGCCGAGGGACTGGTTGCCATCGCTTACTCTGCCGCCGCCTCGTTGGTCCCTTCGATCAGCACGCTGCCGCCGGCCGCCTCGATGGCCGCCTTTGCGCCCTTGGTCGCTGCAACGCCCTTCAGGCTGACCTTGCGAGTCAGGCTGCCGGACAGGATCACCTTGGCCGCCAGCGCCAGCTGCGAGACGACGCCCGCCTGCTTCAGCAGCAGCAGGTCGATCTCCGGCGCGTCCATGCGCTCGAGGTCCGACAGGCGCACCTCGGCCGTGCGGCCGGCCATCTGCGACTTGAAGCCGCGCTTGGGCAGGCGACGCTGAAGGGGCATCTGGCCGCCCTCGAAGCCGACCTTGTGGAAGCCGCCCGAACGCGACTTCTGACCCTTGTGGCCGCGGCCTGCGGTCTTGCCCAGGCCCGAGCCGATGCCACGCCCGACGCGCTTCTTCGCGTGCTTGGAGCCCTCGGCAGGTTTCAGTTCGTTCAGTTTCATATCAGTTATCCATTCCCATGCAGCGCGCTCCGCGCCGCATCAAACAAACGCCACTCACCGGGCAGCCGCTGTCCTCGCATGACACCACCGCCCCGCACCCAGCCGCCGCCGCGGATCGAGCTCCGCCCGGCCGCTGGCTGCGCCCCCCTTGGTGGAAGGCGCCGAGGGCGCCTCGGGGG
>JACCRJ010000497.1 GCA_013813615.1 Lautropia sp.
GAAGCGGCTGGTCCGCGAGCTCTGGGATCGGCTGGAGAGAGAGAGCATGAAGCCGGCCGTTCCGACCCACTGAAGGCATGCTCAGCAGGCTCTCCGCCTGCGGCAACGACAAGGACTGAGACATGAGAAGAACAGTTCTGAAGGCGCTCGGTGCAACCTGTTTGGCAGTCTGGGCAGCCCACGGCGTTGCCGCAGACGACTACCCGGCACGCCCGGTCCGCATCGTCATTCCCTTCACGCCCGGGGGCGGGTCGGATTCCCTGGGCCGACTGGTCGCGCAGAAACTTTCGGAGAGCTTGAAGCAGCAGTTCATCGTCGAGAACAAGCCGGGTGCGGGCGGGAGCATCGGCACGCGAGAGGTGGCGAGCGCCGCGCCGGATGGCTACACGCTCCTCATCGGCACCAGTTCCACACACGGCATCAATCCCTGGATCTATCCGAAGCTGGGGTACGACGCACTGAAGGACTTTGCGCAGGTATCGATGCTGGCGACCACCGAATACTCGCTGTCGGTGCCGGCCAGCCTGCCGGTCAAGTCGGTCGCGGAATTGATCAAACTGGGCCAGTCCACCCCGACTAACTACGCGTCGTCAGGAAACGGCACGACCAGCCACCTGGCCGCTGCGCTCTTCACGTCGTACTCGAAGACGCCGTTCGTTCACGTGCCCTACAAGAGCAGCGCGCCGGGCCTGACGGACCTCCTGGGTGGCCAGGTCGCCTTCATGTTCGATAACGTCAGCGTGCACCTGCCGCACGCGCAGACCGGCAAGCTGCGCATCCTTGCAACCAGCGGCACGCAAAGGACGCGGGTGACGCCGGATGTGCCGACATTGGTGGAATCCGGCGTTGCCGGCTACGAGATGGTCGGTTGGTTCTGCGTCCTCGCACCCGCCGGGACACCCCCTGCTGTCGTGAGCAAGCTCAACCGCGAAATCGGCAGGATTCTCGCCAATCCGGAAGTAGCGGACAAACTCAAGGCTGGGGGCAATGAGCCCTTTGCCGCGTCGCCGGAGGAAACGCGGACTTATATCGCAAGCCAGCTGCAGCAGTATCGCAAGGTGGTCGAAGCCGCCGGCGCCAAGGTCGAGTGACGGCGCCCCAGACAGGGCGCAGTAGACTTCACGATCCGCGACGGGTTCCATCGCATCAGGCAAGGACAGCAGCATGGCGGACACCAAAGCAGGCGATTCCCCGGTAGATCCGCAAGGCGAACGACAGCCGGACAGGCAGGCGGAGGGCTTGCGCAAGGGGCTCACCAGCTACGGCGACATCGGCTTTTCCATGTTCCTGCGCCGCGCTTTCATCAAGGGCGCGGGATTCTCCGACGACGCCCTCGACCGACCGGTGGTCGGCATCGTCAATACCGGCAGCGCCTACAACCCCTGCCACGGCAACATGCCGCAGCTGATCGATGCGATCAAGCGCGGCGTCATGCTGGCCGGCGGTCTGCCGCTGGAGTTCCCGACGATTTCCATCGCTGAGAGTTTCTCGCAGCCGACCAGCATGTACCTGCGCAACCTGATGTCGATGGACACCGAGGAGATGATCCGCGCGCAGCCGATGGATTCGGTGGTGTTGATCGGCGGCTGCGACAAGACGGTGCCGGCGCAGCTGATGGGCGCGGCATCCGCCGGCATCCCCGCAATCCAGCTGGTGACCGGCGCGATGCTGACCGGTTCGCACCGCTCCGAGCGGGTCGGCGCCTGCACCGACTGCCGCCGATACTGGGGCAAGTTCCGGGCGGAAGAGATCGACCAGCAGGAGATCGACTCGGTCAACAACCAACTGGTCGCCAGCGTCGGTACCTGTTCGGTGATGGGTACGGCGAGCACCATGGCGTGCATCGCCGAAGCGCTCGGCATGATGGTAGCCGGAGGCGCGTCGGCGCCGGCGGTAACCGCCGACCGCATCCGCGTTGCCGAGGAAACAGGAAAACTGGCGGTCGGGATGATCCCCGCCAAGCTGACCATCGACAGGATCCTCACCGCCGACGCGTTCGAGAACGCGCTGCGGGTACTTCTGGCGATCGGCGGGTCGACCAATGGCCTGATCCACCTCGCCGCTATCGCGGGCCGGATGGGCTACGAGCTGGACCTTCCGGCGCTGGACCGGATGGGCCGCGAGACGCCGGTGCTGATCGACCTCAAGCCGTCCGGGCAGTACTACATGGAGGACTTCCACAAGGCGGGCGGCATGGTCGCGCTGCTGCGGGAGCTGAAGCCGCTGCTGCACCTGGGCGCGCTCACGGTGACCGGCAGGACGATGGGCGAGGAACTCGAGCGGGCGCCCTCGCCTTTTGCCCAGGAAGTGATCCGTCCGTTGCGCGAGCCGATCTATCCCCAGGGCGGCATTGCGGTCCTTACCAGCAACCTCGCGCCCGGCGGCGCGATCATCAAGCAGTCGGCCGCCTCGCCCTCGCTGATGGAGCATGAGGGCCGGGCGGTGGTCTTCGAGAATGCCGCTGACCTGGCGGCGCGGATCGACGACGATGCGCTCGACGTCAACGGCAACGACGTCCTGGTGCTGAAGAACATCGGCCCGGCCGGTGCCCCGGGCATGCCGGAGGCGGGCTACCTGCCGATCCCGAAAAAGCTGGCCCGGGCGGGGATCAAGGACATGGTCAGGATCTCCGACGGACGCATGAGCGGCACGGCGGCCGGCACGATCGTGCTGCACGTCACGCCCGAGTCGGCCGTCGGCGGGCCGCTGGCATACGTCCGCACCGGCGACCGGATCCGCCTCAGCGTCTCGAAGCGGCAGTTGCAGTGGCTGGTGTCGGACGAGGAAATCGCACGGCGCCGCAACGAGGCGCCGGTCACCATCCCGTCGGCGCCCCGCGGGTATCGGAAGCTTTTCCTGGAGTCGATCACCCAGGCTGACC
>JACCRJ010000531.1 GCA_013813615.1 Lautropia sp.
ATGCTGTGGCCGGCGATGACCGCCGGCGGCACCCCGCGCAGTCCGGCCGCCGTGCAGGCGGCCGGTACTGCCGCGCACGCCCACCGAGCCAGGGCTTCGATACTCTGGAGCGGGGCGCCGCCGCTGCGGCCGTGACCCGGCAGGTCCAGCGCCAGCATCGAGTAGCCGTGGTGCGCCAGGTACCGCGACTGCAGGCCCCACACCGAATGGTCGCTTTGCGCGCCGTGAACCAGCACTACCAGCGGTTGTCCCTTCGTGAGCAGCCTGCCGCCGGTGTAGGCGTACGTCTGGTTGCCGTCGACGCTGAACTTCATGCGGCCGCCCGCTTCAAGGCGCGCTTCAGGTCCGCGATCAGGTCGTCGGGATCTTCGAGGCCGATGGACAGCCGCAGCGTCCCCTCGCCGATGCCCGCCTCTCGCAACGCTTGCGAATCCATTCGGAAGTGGGTGGTTGATGCCGGATGGATCACCAGCGAACGGGCGTCGCCGACATTTGCGAGGTGCGAGAAGATCTCCAGGCTTTCGACGAAACGCCGCCCGCCGAGCCGATCGACCTTGAGGTCCACGCTGAACACCGCGCCGCAGCCCCTGGGCAGCAGGCGCTTCGCCAGGGCATGGTCCGGATGCGAAGCCAGGTCGGGATAGGCGACCTGCGCGACCAGTTCGTGCGCCTGCAGGAACTCCGCCACCTTGCGGGCATTCTCGACATGGCGCGCCATGCGCAGGGACAGGGTCTCCACACCCTGCAGAATCTGGAAGGCGTTCATCGGGCTCATGCACGCGCCGAAGTCGCGCAGGCCTTCGCGGCGTGCGCGCAGCAGGAAGGCCGCGACCGTCGACTCCTCCGTGAACACCATCGAGTGAAAGCCCTCGTAGGGTTCGCTCAGTTCGGGGAACTTGCCGGAGGCATCCCAGTCGAAGCGTCCGGCATCGACGATCAGGCCGCCGAGGACGGTGCCATGACCGCAGAGGAATTTGGTCGCCGAGTGGTACACCAGGTCGGCGCCATGCTCGAAGGGACGGATCAAATAAGGCGTGGTGAAGGTGGAGTCGACCAGCAGCGGCACCTTGTGAGCATGGGCGATGTCCGCGACCATGCCGATGTCCATCACGTCCAGGCCGGGGTTGCCCAGTGTCTCGCCGAACAGCAGCCGGGTGTTCGGCTGCAGCGCGCCGCGCCAGGCCTGGCCGTCCCGCGGATCCACGAAGGTCGTTTCGATGCCGAACCGCCGCAGGGTGTAGTGCAACAGGTTGTGCGAGCCGCCGTAGAGGGCGCGCGACGCGACGATGTGCGATCCGGCGCCGGCGATCGTCGCGATCGCCAGGTGCAGCGCTGCCTGTCCGCTCGCGGTGGCAATCCCGCCCACGCCTCGCTCGAGTGCCGCGATCCGCTCCTCCAGCACCGACACCGTCGGGTTGCTCAGCCTGGAGTAGACGTGCCCGGACCGTTCCATGTTGAACAGGGCGGCGGCATGGTCGGAGTCCGGGAAGACGAACGAGGTGCTGAGGTAGATCGGCGTCGCCCTGGCGCCGGTGGCCGGATCGGGTGACGCGCCGGCATGCACGGCCAGGGTGTCCATGCCGTAATAGTCTTTCTGGCTCACGATTCGCTTCCGCAAACAGGGTCGGGGAGCGATGCAATTTAGCATGCGGGCCACCGGCCGTCCGCGCTTGCGCAGGCGCCGCCCGTCAGGCTGTCTGTTGGTTCCTGCCCGACCGGCCCCACGCCTTCTCGCCCGGGCGCCAGTGCCGGAGGACAATTCGGCCAGCCGAGACTTGAGCGTGGAGTGAGATGCATGGCGATGATGGCGTCATCCGACGGTGGGCACCCGCAAGGCAGCCGGCCCGTTTTCCAGGTCGTGTCAGCCGGTCTGGATCCGCGCGACCTGAAGCTGATCGGCATCGTCTTCCTGCATAGCCGCTACAACCGGTATGACTTCCGGCTGCTCCAGGACCTGGACTTGAACCAGGCCGACATCCTGCTTGTCGATCCGCTCGACCCGGCGGGACTGCGCGCCATCCTTGCCGCGGGTTCCGCGGCGCGCCGGATCACCACCGTCAGCGCCGTGCCTCGCGGTGTCCAGCCGACCGCCCGCTACAGCTTCGCGATGGACCAGCTGACGACGCAGCTGTTGCCGGTGCTGAATCGGCTCGTGCAGGCTGAGTCGCTCGAGGCTGAAATCGCCGCTGAGAAGGCGGCGGCAGGCGTTATTGCCGCCGCGGCCCGTCCCGTGCCCGGCGACCACCTCCATCCCTCAGCCTCGCTGGACTGTCAGGCGACGAACGGACAGTTCCACCAGGCGCTCCCGCGGGCGCGCCTGCAGGTGGTGGTGGCGGATCCGAGCGTTCCCGCGCAGCAGCAGCTGACGCGGGCCCTGCGCCGAATGGGCCTCGCCGTGCATTGCGTAGCCGGCGCCGCCGACGCCCTGCATCGATTGAAGGCGCAGCACACCGACCTGGTGATCACCGAAAGCGGCCTCAGTGACAGCGACGGCTTCGAGCTGATCCGATCGGTGCGCTCGCAGCCGGGCCACCGCTACACGCCGGTGCTGCTGCTGCGCAGCCGGCTTCACCCGATGGACGCCACCCGCGCGCGGCTGGCGGGCGGTGTGACTCTGCTGACCAAGCCGCTGACCCGTCAGGCCCTGGAAATGGTGGTCAGGCAGGCCCTGCGCAAGAGCGTCGTCTTCGACGACCTGAACGAACTGCTCTCCCCAGGCTGACGTCGCGCAGCCGATTCGCCCTGCGGGTCATCCTTGCGCCGCGTTTCGCGAGGGGCTACTCTGTACCGCACCGGAACAGGTTCGCGGCACCGGGTACCGAAGGGGGCGTCATGCAGGTCAGCGAAATTCTCAGTCTCAAGGGCAGTACGCTCTTCACCGTCACGCCCGACATGATGCTCTCCGACTGCGAGATCACCATGGCCGAGCAGGACATCGGCTCGCTGGTCGTGATGGACAACGGCAGGCTGGCCGGCATGCTGACGTTCCGGGAGATCCTCAAAGTGCTGGCACGGCGCCACCTCGAGCAGCGCGGCGGTCCCACGCGGCTGGTCGGGGACTTCGCGGTGCGCGACGTCATGGTGCCGGACCCGCTGGTGGTGGCGCCGGACACGGACGTGAACGATCTGCGCC
>JACCRJ010000534.1 GCA_013813615.1 Lautropia sp.
GAGGACGCCGATCAGCATCGCCGGCTCCGCCCGATCGCCGCGCCAAGCTCGCCGGCGTCGCGGCCGTGGGCGCGCACCGGTCAGGATCCGCCGTCGAAGCGCAGGACGGGTAGCGGCCTGGCGATGCCGCTGGACGCGCCGTCGCCTGACGCCGCCTGGTCGAACCAGCCGTTGGCACGCAGATGGGGATGCGCCGCCGCCTCGGTGAAATCCAGCACCGGCGAGAGACAGCAGTCGCGGCCCGAGGCCGCCTCGGCCCAGTCGTCACGGCCGCGCTCGAGGAACCGCGCTGCCAGGATGGCGCCAGCGTCGGCCCAGGTCTCCCGGAGATACTGGTCCGCGGCCTGAAGCCTGCCGGCCAGCCCGGTCGCGTCCAGCAGTTCGCGGTAAAACTTCGGTTCCAGCGCGCCGACTGCGACGAATCCGCCGTCGGCACAGGCGTAGGTGCGGTAAAAGGGCGCCCCACCGTCGAGGAGGTTGGCCTCCCGTTGCAGCCGCCACTGGCCGGCGGCAAGCAGGCCGTGGAACATCGGTGTCAACCCGACCGTGCCGGCCGCGATGCTGGTGGTGACGACGCCGCCCCTGCCGTCGAGGCCCCGGCGGACCAGGCGGGCGAGCACCCCCACCAGCAGGTGCATTGCGCCGCCGCCGAAATCGGCCACCAGGTTCAGCGGCGGCACCGGTTGCCCGGCCTTGCCGATCGCGTGGAGCACGCCGGTCAGAGCCAGGTAGTTGATGTCGTGGCCCGCCCGCATGGCGAGCGGCCCGCGGTCACCCCACCCGCTCAGCCGCCCGACCACAAGGCGCGGATGCGTCCGCAGCAGGACCTGCGGATGGAGGCCCAGCCGCTCCAGGACGCCCGGGCGGAAACCCTCCAGCAGCACGTCCGCCCCGGCAAGCTGCTGAGCCATCGCCCACTGGTCCCGCGGATTCTTCAGGTCCAGCGCCAGCGTCGTCTTGCCGTGGTTGAGCAGGTCGAACTCCGGCGGCACCGCCACGCCCAGGCCGGGGTCCTGCGGCGGCGAAACCCGGGTAACCCGCGCGCCGAGCTGCGTGAGCAGCATGCCGGCGAACGGGACCGGGCCGATGGCATGCAACTCGGTAACCTGCAGCCCTTCGAGGGGCAGGCGCACCGAGTCGTCAGGGGCGTCGGGACCGGCGGCAGCGGGATCTTGCATGAGTCGGAATGGTACTTCCGGCGCTGCCGCCCGGGCGGCGACCGCGAGGTGCGCCCTGGGCTCTTCTGCATGCTACGCAGGCCACAACGCCGGCGCCTGCGCGATCGGCTCGAGCTGGCGGCGCAGGCCGACGGCTTCCGCGACGTGGTCGCGCTGGATCGCGGCGTCCTGTGCCAGGTCCGCGACGGTGCGCGCCACCCTGAGGGTCCTGTGCAGAGCGCGCATCGACCAGTCGAAGCGGCGGGCCGCCTGGGCGGCAAGGCCGCGCGCACCATCCGTCAGCGCCAGCGTGTCCTCCAGCTCGGCGGCGGCAACCTCGCTGTTTCGCCTGCCCTGTCGGGCCAACTGGCGCCTGCGCGCGTCCAGCACCCGAGCGGCGACGACGGCCGTCGTGTCGCGCCGTGCCTGTTCCTCTGCGTCTTCGTCGAAGTCGGCACAGGCGTGGCGGCGCACGTCGACGCACAAGTCGAAGCGGTCCAGCAGAGGGCCGGACAGGCGGGACCGGTAGCGCCGGATCTGTTCCGGCGTGCAGTCGCACGCGTGCCGGGCGTCCCCCAGGTAGCCGCAGGGGCAGGGATTCATCGCCGCGACCAGCAGGAAGTCCGCGGGAAAGGTTTCGCTGTAGGGGCCTCGCGCGACGGTGATGCGGCCGGTTTCCAGTGGCTCGCGCAGCGCCTCCACCGCTGCCCGCCGGAATTCCGGCAACTCGTCCAGGAACAGGATCCCCTGGTGGGCCAGGCTGATCTCGCCCGGCCGCGGCGGCTGGCCGCCGCCGATCAGGCCGGCGACCGACACCGAATGGTGCGGCGACCTGACCGGCCTGCTCATCCAGCGTCGAGGGTCGAGCTTTCCCTTGAGCGACGCGATGGCGGCGGAGGCGAGTGCTTCGTTCCGCGTCAAAGGCGGCATCAGGCCGGCAAGCCGCGCGGCCAGCATGCTCTTGCCGGTGCCCGGCGGGCCCGCGAGCAGGAGGTGGTGATGGCCCGCTGCCGCGATCTCCAGCGCGCGCTTGGCATGGGCCTGGCCGATGACGTCGGCGAGGTCGGGCGCTTCGCCTCGCCGGCTGCCGACCTCAGCTGCGGCGCATGAGACCGGGGCCTGCACGGGAGTTGCGGTGGCTGCCGGCTCCAGGAGACGCCGGCGTTGCAGATGAGCGCAGACATCCGAGAGGCTCGCTGCGCCGAGTATCGCGGGATGGCCGCACAGGGCAGCCTCGGCCGAATTGTCCCGAGGCAAGATCAACGATCGGCTGCTCTGGTCCGAGACCAGGCCGCACGCGAGGGCGAGGGCAGCCTTGATCGGCCTGAGCGCGCCGCTGAGCGAGAGCTCGCCGATCAGTTCTGCATCGGCCAACGCGGCCGGCGGTATCTGTCCGCAGGCGGCCAGGATGCCGATGGCGATCGGCAGGTCGAAACGCCCGGAGTCCTTCGGCAGGTCCGCCGGCGCCAGGTTTACGGTGATGCGGCGATTCGGAAACTCGTAGCCGCTTTGAAGGAGGGCTGCGCGCACCCGCTCCCGGCTTTCGCGCACCGAGGCCTGCGGCAGTCCGACGATGCTGAATAGCGGCAGGCCGTTGGCCAGATGGACTTCCACCCGCACCGCCGGGGCGGTGAGTCCGCGCAGGGCCCGGCTGTGCGCAACCGCCAGGGCGACCATCGGCTTACGCCGGGCGTGCCCCTGGGGGCGAGGTCGGGGCCGGATCAACATCCAGGTCGAGTCTGCAGCTTGTCATCTGACCCCTCGCTTGCGAGCTTCGTGAGGGTTTCGAGCGTAGCAGTTGTCTGCCGGAAGGTCGGCGCAGGACGCTGCGCTTCGGCCTAGGCTGGGTGGGGATGAGAACCAGCGGCTTCGGACAAGGTCATACCGCGTACCCCAATGCCTTGATCGTCGTCTCGTCGCGAACGCCGTCGTAGTAGCGTGCCAGGACTTCGCCGAACGCTGCCTCGGCGGGTGCGACGACCTCGAACAGGGTCATGCATGAGCGCAGCTTGAGATCGTCGGGCGACCCGAAGATCTGATGAACCGTCATGCCCTGCACCGCCAGGACAAGCATCGTGCATCGCCTGAGGCGTTCCGAAAGAAGCGGATGCTGCCAGTACGCCTGCGCTTCGACGCGATCCTCGATGCCGAAGAACCTGGCCGTACTGCTTCGCCCGAGCATCCGTAACTGCGGAAAGATGAACCACATCCAGTGGGTTCGCTTCGCTCCGCCCGCCAGTTCGGCGCAAACCGCCTCGAAAACCGGGTTCTGCGCATCGATAAACCGCCCCAGACCTGGATCTTCGAGCATTGCCTTCATCCTGTATTGCCGTCATCGTACTAAAAGATCGGAACGCCTCGCGGCTGCGCCGGCGGCCTCTTGATTACGTTGTTGTTATGGAAGACAATCGATTCGACTTGGCTGTGTAACCCACGGCACCTCACGTGGGGGCATAGGGCTGGTGAGCCTTCCACCAGCAACATACACGAGCACTTCGACCAACGCGACGGACCGGGTGCCGCCAGGGCTGTCCGCGCGCACATCCTCAATGGGCTCGATGCATGTCCAGCCGCCTCCCGGACGCCGGACGTGAGCTGAGCGCCGCATGCTGATTGCGCCGCAGTCATGCCGGCCGCGCGGCGCAAGGAGAATCTCTTGGAAGTAAGCGGTACCGACACCAACAGCAGCGCCGCAGCGGATTTCCGCGACAATTTGATCCGCTACGGCGGCGACGTGTATCCGGAGATCGTGGAGCGCGCGCAGGGCTGCTACGTCTGGGACGCCGCGGGCAGGAAGATTCTCGATTTCACCTCGGGGCAGATGTGCGCGACCGTCGGGCACAGCCATCCCCATGTCGTGGCGGCCATCAGGAAAAGCTGCGACACGGCACTCCATCTTTTCTCCGGCATGATTCCGCGCAGTGTCGTGCAGCTTGCCGACAGGCTCGCGAAGATCGTGCCCCGGCCCTTGCGCAAATCGCTGCTGCTGAGCACCGGCAGCGAGAGCAACGATGCGGCCATCAAGATGGCGAAACTCGCCACCGGCGGCTTCGAAGTGGTCGGGCTGGGGGGGTCCTGGCATGGCGTCACCGGCAATGCCGGCGCGGTGTCGTACGCAAGTGACCGCAAGGGCTACGGCCCCGGGATGCCCGGCTCCTTCGTCATTCCCGAGCCAAACGCCTATCGCTGCCCGGTCAGGCACTGCCGGGACGCCTGCGACCGCACCTGCATGAAGATCGGTTTCGAGATGTACGACATGCAGTCGGCCGGGGCGCCCGCTGCGGTCATAGCGGAACCGGTCATAAGCGCGGGCGGCGTCATCGTGCCGCCGCAGGGCTATTTTGCCGAACTGCAGTCCGAAGCCCACCAGCGCGGCATGCTGCTCATTTTCGATGAGGCGCAAACGGCATTCGGACGCCTGGGCCACTGGTTCGCTGCATCCCATCTGCAAGTCACGCCGGACATCATGACGGTGTCCAAGACGCTCGGCGGCGGCATGCCGCTCGCCGGGGTGATCACCTCGGATGCCATCGAGCAAGCGTGCCATCGCCGCGGCTTCGCCTTCTACACCTCTCACGTGTCGGATCCGCTGCCCGCCATGGTCGGGCTCGCCGTCATGCAGACCATCGAGCAGGAAGGCCTGCTGGCACGCAGCACGGACAGGGGCAACTACCTCGCGGCCCGCCTGGCGGAACTGCAGGAACGGCACGAGGAGATCGGCGACGTGCGCGGCATGGGGCTGTTGCGCGGCATCGAGCTGGTGCGTAGCCGCGAGACACGCGAACCCCATCACGAGCTGGGTGCGCTCACTACGGCACGATGCCTGGAGCTGGGGCTCTCCATGAACATCCGGCGCCGTCCGGAACGGGGCTCGGTATGGCGTATCGCGCCGCCGCTGACGGTCACGACACAGGACATCGACCTTGCCGTGACGATCTTCGACCAGGCGCTCGCCGAAAGCCGCGACCTGCTCGCGCAGCGCTCCGTTGCGGCAGCCCGCCCGCCGGCCGCCAAGGCCGCCTGAGGCGCTTCGGGGGGAGTTTCATCCTGGTTCGCTGGCCCGCTGTCAGGGACGGCGTGTAAGCTAGGCGGCGCGCCGCGTTGGTCTTATTCATCATTTACCGAGTCGAGGACTACGAATCATGCTCAACAGATATTTATCAATCGTTGCCACCACCGCAGTCCTGTGCCTGCTGGGCGCCGCCTCGGCCAGCGCCGACGTGCTGGACGATGTCAGGAAAAAAGGCGTGCTCGTCGTCGGCACCAAGGCCGACTATCGGCCGTTCGGTCACCTCGATCCATCCGGCAAGATCGTCGGCTTCGAGCCGGACCTCGCCGCCGACGTGGCAAAGCGGCTCGGCGTAAAGCTGGAGCTGGTGCCGGTGGTCGCTTCCAATCGCATCCAGTTCCTGCAGCAGGGCCGGATCGACATGATGCTCGCCACGATGAGCGACACGCCGGAGCGCCGCAAGATCGTCGACATCATCGAACCGAACCACTACGGCTCGGGCACCAACGTGCTGGCGCCGAAGTCGGCGGGCCTCAAGAACTGGGAAGCGCTGCGCGGCAAGAAGGTGTGTCTGATCCAGGGCGCCTTCTACAACAAGGAACTGCAGGAGAAGTACGGCGTCGAGGGCGTGGCGTTCCCCGGCACGGCGGAGGCGTATTCGGCTCTGAAGAATGGCAACTGCGTGGCTTTTGCCTACGACGACACCGCGATCATCGGAGAAATGCAGAAGCCCGAGTGGAGCGCGCATGAAATGCCACTCGACTCGATCCTCTTCGTGCCATGGGGACTGGCTGTCAAACAGGGCGAGAAGGCCTTTGCCGACATGCTGTCGAAAACGGCGGCCGAATGGCACAAGTCCGGCTACATACAGGAACTCGAGAAGAAGTGGGGCATCAAGCCCACCAGATTCGCGGCGGAAAGCCGGCTGAAATTCAAGTAGCGAGCGGCAGGGCCGCATCGGCGCGGAGGGCGGAGTGGTTGGCCGCCCTCTGCGGTTGTTCCTAGCCATGGATTGTTGATGGAGTTGTTCTGGGCGTGGTTTCGCTGGTTGCATGAGTCAACCGGCATCAACCTCACGATCTTCTACGACGGGTTCGATCGCGGCCGCTTCGCCAGCGGTCTGCTGATGACCATCAGACTGTCGGCTATCTGTATCCTGCTGAGCGTGCTGATAGGGATTCTTGGCGCCTGGCTGCAGGGGTCGCGCCTGCAATTCACCCGCCACGTCGTCTACTGGTACATCCAGTTCTTTCGCAATACCCCGCCACTGGTCCAGCTGTACTTCTTCTACTTCGGCATCGGTACGCTGCTTACAACCACCGGCGCCACCAGCGGCCCCGTGCCGATGGTGACCAACGTCACGTGGGCCGTTATTTCGCTTTCCTTCTTCGCCGGCGCCTTCAACGTCGAGATCTTCCGCTCCGGCATCGAAGCCGTTCCGCGGACCACGGTCGAGGCTGCCGAATCGCTGGGCTTCAGCCGATTTCGCACTTACCTTCATATCGTGTTTCCGCTGGCGTTTCGCATCAGCCTGCCGGCCCTCAATAACAATCTCGTGAACCTCGTGAAGACGACGACGCTCGCCTATGCGATTGCCGTACCGGAGATGCTGTACGTGACGAGCCAGATCTGGTCGGACGAGCTGAATGTCCCCGAGATGATGAACGTGCTGCTGGTTGCCTACTTCGCGCTCGTGGGCCTGCTCGTCTACGTGATGCACCGGTGGGAGCGCGCCATCCGTGTTCCGGGGTTCGGCGCTTGAGCCCGTGGCTGGCCCCGCTGCCGCAGTCCACCGACCTCCCGGTCCTGCTCCCGGCGGCAGCACGCGTTGCGCGATCCGCGGTCGCGGAGCGCACGGCCGGCTCGTTCCGGCTGCGACTGCATCCGGCGCAGGGCGTTGTCCTGTTCGTGCTGTTCCTTGTCGGTTGCGGCTGGGCGCAGGCTCAGGTTCAGCCCGGGCAGGCGGGGATCATCGCGACGCTGTGGAAGTGGACGCCGATCCTGTTGGGCGGGTTTGCCTTCAACCTCGCCATCAGCGTGGTCGCCATGAGCGCGGGCACGGTCGCCGGACTGTTCCTGGGCTTCGGGCAGATCTCGATGCTGCTGCCGGTCCGAAAGGGCGCCTGGCTCACCACCCATTTTTTTCGCAACGCCCCCTGGCTGGTGCTGCTCTTCTACTGCATGTTCCTGCTGCCATTCCAGATCAGGCTCTTCGGGGTGACCATTCCCGTCCCCGACTGGATGAAGGCGACCCTCGGCTTGTCGCTGCCGGTGATGGCGAACGTCTCGGAAATCGTGCGGGGCGCCATCCAGTCGATCCCCACGGCGCAGTGGGAATCCGCCGCCTCGCTCGCCTTCAACCGCCGGCAGACGCTGTGGATGATTATTTTTCCGCAATGCATCAAGCGCATGCTTCCGCCGTGGATGAACCTGTATGCGATCCTGACGATGGCCACGGTGCTGACGTCGATTGTCGGCGTCAACGAGATGATGAGCCTTACCCGGCAGGCCTTGAGCGCCGAGGACCGTTCCGGGTTGCTGCTCGCGTTTTACAGCTACGTCCTGTTCTGGTTTTTCCTGTACTGCTACCCCATCGCGCGCTGGACCGTGCGGCTGGAAGCACGCTACGCCGTGGACAGCTGAGAGTCGTGATGCCGGCCGGAACCAGCGAACCCATTGTCGTCATCGACGCTGTCCACAAGTCGTTCGGACAGGTGGAGGTGTTGAAGGGCGTATCGATGTCGGTGCCCAAGGGCAACGTCGTCTGCGTCATCGGCCCGTCCGGTTCCGGCAAGTCGACGCTGCTTCGCTGCATCAATGGCCTCGTGCCGATCAACCAGGGATCCATCCGGGTCGCCGGTTTCGACGTCCATACGCTCACCACCGACCAGCAGAGGATCGCGCTGCGCAAGGAAGTGTCGATGGTGTTCCAGCAGTACAACCTCTTTCCGCACAAGACCGCGCTTCAGAACGTGATGATGGCCCCGATCCATGTGTTGCGCGAGCCCAAGGCAGAGGTTCGCGAGCGCGCCCTGGCGCTGCTGGCCAAGGTCGGGTTGTCCGCGAAAACCGACGTTTATCCCGGCGAACTCTCCGGCGGCCAGCAGCAGCGCGTGGCCATCGCCCGCTCGCTTGCCATGCGCCCACAGGTGATGCTGTTCGACGAAGTGACCGCGGCACTGGACCCGGAGACGGTCAAGGAAGTCCTGAATACCATCCGCGAGCTGGCCCTCGAAGGCATGACGTGCGTGCTCGTCACGCACGAGATGCGCTTTGCCCGCGAACTCGCCGACGTCGTGTATTTCACCGATGGAGGCGTCATCGTCGAATCGGGGCCGCCCGCTGAATTGTTCGACCGGCCGGTGAAGGAACGCACGCAGGCGTTCCTCTCGCAGATCCTGTAGCGTCCGGCCGATGCGCTACTCCTTTCTCTCACTGGCGCGTCAGGCGCTACGCCACCACGAGAACTGGCCGCTCGCGTGGCGCAGTCCCGCGCCGAAACCGCACTACGACGCGGTGATCATCGGCGGGGGCGGCCACGGGCTCGCCACCGCCTACTACCTCGCCAGGAATCACGGGATGGTCAACGTCGCGGTGGTGGAAAAAGGCTGGCTCGGGGGCGGCAATACCGGTCGCAATACCACCATCGTCCGCTCCAACTATCACCTCGACGCAAACGCTCATTTCTACGAGCATTCGCTCAAGTTGTGGGAGGGCCTGTCGCACGAGCTGAACTTCAATGTGATGTACAGCGCGCGCGGCGTGCTGAACCTCGTGCATTCGCCGGCGGACATCGATGCGGCCATCCGGCGCGGCAATGCGATGCGCCTCAACGGCATCGACGCCGAATTCCTCTCCCGTGACGAGATTGCGCGACGCATTCCGAACCTCGAGTGTTCCGCGCAGGCGCGCTTTCCGATCCTCGGCGGACTGCTGCAGCCGCGCGGCGGCACCGTTCGCCATGACGCGGTGGCATGGGGCTACGCCCGCGCTGCCGATGCGCTGGGTGTCGACGTCATCCAGCAATGCGAGGTGACGGGCATCCGCATGGAGCGCGGCGCGGTTACAGGTGTGGACACCACGCTCGGATTCATCGGCACGCCGAAGATCGGCATCGCGGTGGCTGGTCACTCCGGGCGGGTGGCGGCGATGGCCGGTCTGAAGCTGCCCATCGAATCGCACGTGCTGCAGGCGATGGTGTCGGAGCCGGTCAAGCCGGTCCTCGATACCGTGGTCACATCCGGCGCGGTGCATTTTTACATCAGCCAGTCCGACAAGGGAGAACTGGTGATGGGCGGCGATCTCGACTTCTACAACTCCTACGCACAGCGCGGCAACCTGCCCGTCGTGGAGCATGTCGCAGGCGCTTGCCTGGCGCTGTTCCCCAGCTTCGGGCGCCTGCGCATGATGCGCAGCTGGGGCGGCATCATGGACATGACGATGGATGGCAGCCCGATCATCGCCAGGCTTCCGGTCAAGGGGCTCTACATGACCGGCGGCTGGTGCTACGGCGGTTTCAAGGCCACTCCGGCATCCGGCTGGCTGCACGCACATACGATCGCGCACGACACGCCGCATCCGCTCAATTCCGCCTTCACCCTGGAACGATTCGAGCAGGGGGCCATGCTCGACGAGAAAGGCGCGGGTCCCTGCGCCTGGGCGCATTGATGCGCGCGCGACTGAAGACCCCGTCCCGGGAGGCCACTGCATGCTGCTGATCCCCTGCCCCTGGTGCGGACCACGCAACCAGATCGAGTTCACCTACGGCGGCGATGCGACGGTGCGACGCCCCGCGGAGGATGCGCCTGTGCCCGCCTGGATGGATTACGTGTACGCACGGGACAATCCGTGCGGACTGCATGACGAACTGTGGCTGCACAGCGCCGGCTGTCGCAGCTGGATCAAGGTGCGCCGTGACACGCGCACGCACGCTATCCTGGCCGGCGTGCCCGTCGACGAGAAATTGCCGGGAGCGGCATCGTGACCCAGATTTGTCGCCTGGCTGAAGGGGGCGTCATCGACCGCACCCGGCCGCTGGGTTTCGAGTACGACGGCGTCGCCTATCGCGGGTATGCCGGCGACACGCTCGCCTCGGCATTGCTCGCCAACGGCGTTCATCTCGTCGGCCGCAGCTTCAAGTATCACCGGCCGCGTGGCATTTTCGGCGCAGGATCGGAAGATCCGAACGCGCTGGTGCAGTTGGCGCGGGGCGCGCGCACGGAGCCCAATGTGCGCGCCACGACGCTTGAACTGCACGACGGCCTCGCGGCCACCAGCCAGAATTGCTGGCCCTCGGTGCGCTTCGACATCGGTGCGATCAACGACGTGATCTCGCCGCTCGTTCCGGCCGGCTTCTACTACAAGACGTTCATGTGGCCGCCGACGCCCGGATGGTGGCTGCGCTACGAGCACGCGATC